>CAJTTA010000070.1 GCA_910579305.1 uncultured Muribaculaceae bacterium | reverse complement strand
TTTACTCCCATTCTCTTTAATTGTTAATACGGTTTAAATTCAAACGCTCTCTTAGTAAGCTACAGAAACGGGAGGAAAAACGGTTTGTGACCATTGGAAAGCACCTCTCGCAACCTGCTGAAAGCCTTGGTCATCTGATTCTTCACCGTCTTGACGGATATTCCGAGTTCCATAGCGATTTCATCATTGGAAAGTCCGTCACGCTTGCTTAACAGAAAAACATCTCTACATCGATCCGGCAAAGCATCGATAGCTCGCCACAGCGCGGCATCACGCTCGGATGTATCCACAGCATCTTCATCTGCCTCCGGAATGCTTTCCACTCCCAATACCTCTTTTTGCTGTCGCAAAAACGAAATACACTCATTCCTGACGCATCTATACATATATCCTTTCGGATTCTCTATATCCTGCGTCTGATCATATACCTGCCACACTTTAAGAAAGGCCTCCTGCACCAAATCTTCCGCAATGTCGACATCATCGACCACGCGGAGGGCATACATACCTAAAGGCAGATACATTTCCCGAAATAACGATTCAAAGTCCTTCCGTATCATTATATGAAGACATTCCCCTCAACAGTTGCAACCGACAAGGCTAAGCTCAACTATTGCTGCAAATTCAGCATCTTATATGCGAAATATAAATCATGCAGACCAATACCTATATTGTATGAAAGTATACGCTCCTCATCATTCTCTCTGCCCTTGATAGCTCCTGTAAGCACATCTCCGATCTCTCCAAACCTGCGGAACTGACTGAAATACTGAAACCCCCTCACATGCCCTTCATCATCGGCAAAAACCTTGTCAAATACAGTGTCGCAATTCTGGAAACCCCGAGTGTGAACAGGCACAATAAGCACTCCTGGCTTAAACACGTCTGTATTCTCCGTAAAATAGCCTTCGGCATCCGTAATACATGACACTATCACATCGGCATCTGCCAGCAATTCCTCTATCGAATCGGCGACCTCAAAATTCACATCGGGATAAATAGCAGAATAACGATCTATCACCTCTTCCGCATGGCGCTTATAGCGCTTAAGCCTCACTACCGAACCGGCGTCCAACATAGGCAACAGGCAGTCAAGTGTAGCATGGCCTACAACACCCAAACCCACAAAACTATAGATTCTGGCCTTGCTGCTCTTAAATGTCTGCACAGCCAAAGCAGCCACAGCCCCTGTGCGCATCGCCGTTATTCTCTCGCAATTCACAAGAGCGAGCATCTCCCCCGTGGCGGAATCCATAAGCATCATTTCACTCTTCAATGCAGGAAGTCCTCCCTTTATCCGCGAAACTACCTTGCATCCGAACATATGATACTCCTCAGGCAACATACATGGCATGGTATTTATAAAATCAGAGCCTTGCGGATGTAATGACACCTTAGGAGGCAATTGGCATCTCCTTTTCATCAAGAAAACATCCTTGACCCACTCCACCCACTGCAGCGGAGAGACTGAAAGTTTACTTATGTCGGAATCTGAGATAATACGCATTTTCATAATCGAGTGAATTTAATACGAGCCTGAAACAAGGCCTCTAATTATAAAAACGGCAAAAAAAGATTCCTATTATACCAACCTCACCTGATAATATACTTAACAAAAGACTGAAGTAAACCATATCTACTACCAATTATTACAAAAACCCGGCTATACAAACAATGTTCCATCAAATAGCGCTCTATTACCCGGCTTCATGCAACAAACATTAAAAAGCTGAACAAATTATAACATTCAGAGATTTCCAACTGAAGATAAACATACATACTCCCTAAAAACAAGGGCTCTGCAACTCTACTCACAAATACACCTGATTTAATATTTCAAGCGGCACTATGGATTACACCCCTATGCCGAATGCACTATCCCTATTCGCATACACGCTTTCCGCCTGAAAATTCCCAATGCCGATATCATAGACAGGTGAATCAGCGTTTACTGTCCTGCTGAACGCCCCCTGGCTCGGATAGGTCGGATATAGAAGAATAATGACAGACGGACTGACAGAGCATGTGCACCAGAGAGAGGAGAAGGTCAAAAGGAATAATGAAAATAGAACGCACATACACAGCATAACAGCATCGGCTTACGGCAGAACAGTCATGCTGACAGAAACAGAGAGTACTAACGAAGACAGAGGCAGCAGTACGGATTCAACAGAGAGCTGAACGGAGACAGAAGGAAGCAGGCATAGACGGAGACAGCGCAGGGTGCCAAGGGAGTAGCAGCGCAGGCCGAGGGGAGGCAGAGAGCAAAAGAGCGGAATATAGTCAGACAGAATGCTGAGAGTGGCAGTGCGGGCTGCGGGGAGGCTGAGGGAATGTAGCTGTGTGACTGATAGCGCCGCTGGAGGCTGAGGGAAGCAGGCGTGTGGCTTAGAGTGCCGCTGCAAGCTGAGGGAAGCCAGCTATATGGCTGAGAGTACCACAGTTGACCGAAAGAAGCGAGCGTGCGGTTGAGAGTGGCGCGGTAGGCTGAGGGAAACCGGCTGTGTGGCTGAGAGTGCCGCTGCAAGCTGAGGGAAGCGGGCTGCGTGGACTTAGAGTACTGAGGGAGGCTTAGGGAATGCGTAGCTTAGGGAATGTGGGCTGAGGCAGGCAGGCAGTGTGACTGTGAGGAATGAGGGAGGGAGTGTGTGTTGGCCCCCGGG
>CAJTTA010000069.1 GCA_910579305.1 uncultured Muribaculaceae bacterium | reverse complement strand
TTACTCCCATTCTCTTTAATTGTTAATACGGTTTAAATTCAAACGCTCTCTTAAATCCTGCGGAGAGCCGGCAATAGAGTGCATGCTCTCCGCAGGAAGTTATATTAAAGCATCACCTTCACAGTGGAAGCGCGGCCGCTCACGGGATCAGTGCAGCGCACCAGATAGATGCCCTTGCCAAGCGAGGCGGGGAGAACGGGTGAGGTCTGGCTCACTTCGCCCTGCCAAATGGCCATGCCGGCTATATCGAAGATCTGCACGAGGCAGTTCATCTCCTGGCGCGGCAGACGCACTACAATATTCCCGTCGAGCGCATAGGCATGGAAGGCAAGCGCGGATGCGCCCACACTCTCCACTCCGCCCTGACCGGAGGTTACAGTGAATTTATAGTCCTGACCGGAATTGTTGTCCCAGTCAGAACCGGTATTGGTCACGAAACTTATATACGACACTTTCTGGTCAGCATTGTTGAAGGGGCCGATCTTCACCTCATACTTGCCTTCGGCATTCTTCACAAACGGAGTGCGGGCCGCCTTGCCGTCGGTATGGATCGTTGTGCCTTCAGGCAGGTAAGCGTCGATGGGACGCTCAAAAGAGTTCACGCCCCAGTGGAGTATCATTCCCTCGCTGCCATTCTTGGCTGTGATTGTCACGACATCATCCACTGTGGGATGCTCGGGATTGAGCATATAGTTGCCCAGGTTGTATACGGGATCATCGTCATCGCCGCTGCCACCCTGCATCTTGCCTACATAGACATGCAGAATCTGGCTGCGGGCCACATTGCCCTTGGAGTCCTCTGCTTCCACGTAATAGTCTACGAGCACATCCTTGAGTCCTGTCACCTTGGCTGAATATTCGGTGGCCTTCACCACGGGCTTGGGATTGGTTATCGACTCTATGTCCTTGCCGGTCATTTCGATCTCCTGCCACTCGCCCACTTCGGAGCCACCCTCGTAGGTCTCATTCTGATTGGAAGAGATGGGGTTCACGCCATCATTGTCAAGACGATACTTGAGCTTCACGCTCTTCAGGCCGGAGAGGTCGTAGACATAAGTCCACACCGTGAAATCCGAACTCTGCGCCACTCCCCACTCTGTGCCGCCGGGATTGTAAGGCTCACGCTGGGGATGATATATCGAGGGGCCGGTCTTGTCGGAGCCGGATGCCACTACTCCTTCCACAGCCTTCACTGCGAGATTGGCAGCCGTAGCGGGCTTGGAGTCCCACTCCTCGGTGCCGTCCCAGTACCAGTAGCATGAAGTCTCGCCACACATCAGCTCCTTCCATCCCTGCTGCACGTCGGCATTGTCAGGAGAGATCGCGGCGGCAGTCTTCACATGATTGGAAGCAGCAGTGATGATGCCCCATGAATTGTGGTCGGGGCTGTAATCCTCCGAAGCGCCGGCATACGCGCCCGGGTCGCCGTTCCACTTGAGGAACTCGGGATCGGCTCCGGCTCCCCACCATGATCCGCTCTCCACGTGAATCACGTCATCATCCTCTGGGGGGAAGCGGTCGAGATAGTCATTGACCGTGGTGCATTCGAAGCGTGTGGGATTGGCCTTGAGCCAGTTTACGAAATCCTGGAAGTTGGAGCCATAATAGCTGGCAGCGCCGCCGCCATGATTGTCGCCGTCATGATGCAGCACCACCAGGATGGGATGCTCAGGATCGGTATTGAATGCTTCAAGCTGAGAGATGCAAAGCTCATACTGAAGAGCGCCGAAACCGCCGCGGCCATCCTCATTGCCAAACACGAGTGAAGTGGGCACAGCCACCATACGGTATTCCTGGCCGGTAGCCGGATCCACATATTTTATCCAGTGAGGACGGTGAGAGAAACCGGCCGAAATCTTGCCTGGGCAATATAGTCCGGTGATCTGAGTCCAGTCGGCAGGATTCGGATTCACCACATCGGCGCCGTTCGGCTCCACCATCGAGAAGTTCTTCACCCAAGGATAGTCCGCGCATGTGCGGTCGAAATGGGCATTGTCCACCATCACCCACTCGAGTCCCTGGTTGACAAGAGCAGGAATCATGTGCTCCTCAAATGCATTCTCCGGCGGGAAGATACCCTTGGAGTAGCTCATACCGGGGAAATTCTCGGCAAAGCAGTCGCGATGAGCAGCTATCTGGCGCTCTGTGTCCTCGCGGTCTATGAGAGCCATGAGAGGATGATAATAGCCGAAGCCCACCATCTCAAGACGCTGGTTGCCGAGCTCGCTCTTCTGGTCGATCATGTCGAGCCATGGCTGCTTCCAGTTCTTGAAATTCTTGCCTGAAGCCTCTATTACATTCAGATTCTCCACCAGAGAACCGGAGAAACTCACCTGGGCGCCACCGGGAAGCCCTGCGGCTATGAGTTTCTTCACTGCATCGGCAGGCCAGTTGGTGTAGGCGCCGTAGCGGGAGGTGAAGACATCGAGAAGATCATAGCTCAACGAGCCTGAGGCATGAGTCTCAAGCACGGTCTCGCCCGGAGTGTAGATGGGCTGATGCATGTGCCACTGGAAAGCGATGTAGATTTTCGGTGCTTCCTGTGCCACTGCCGCAGAGCCAAGCATAAGTGCGGCCGCTGCGGTCATAAACATTTTTCGCATGATAGAATTTAATTAAAAAGTTAACCTGTAAGTTACATGTATTTCAACCGGGAAATATCACTAAGAGAGTGTTTGGATTTAAATCAAATTAAGGCTGAGAGGATTTTTTGAGGGA
>CAJTTA010000068.1 GCA_910579305.1 uncultured Muribaculaceae bacterium | reverse complement strand
TCGATATATTAACTTAACTTTCAACTACTTCGGTAATTTTTACCGAATCATTGCAGCTTCTAAGGCTGAAATTATTGATTTGTATGTTGCGTGATTAATATGCGCGTGCGATGATTACGCGTTGAGTGGAAGGTTTACCGGTCACCATGCACACTCCTGGAGTCTTGTCACCTTCAAGAGGGATACAGCGTATTGTGGCTTTGGTTTCATCCTTTATGCGTGCCTCAGTCTCAGGTGTTCCGTCCCAGTGACAGAGCATGAATCCTCCATGTTCGATCTTCTCTTTGAATTCATCGTAGCTATCTATGGTGTAGGTGTTTTCATTCATGCGAGCGAGCGCCTTGTCATAGATATTATTCTGGATTGCTTCAAGGAGCGAGGCAATATGCGCGGCAATGCCGTCTACCGGAAGGGTCTCCTTCTCAAGAGTGTCTCTGCGCATAAGTTCCACAGTGCCGTTTTCAATGTCGCGGGCACCGATAGCCAGGCGTACAGGCACGCCTTTGAGCTCATAGTCGGCAAATTTGAAACCGGGACGCCGGTTGTCGGCATCATCATATTTTACACTGACTCCGAGACTGCGCAGTTCATTGATTATCGGTGCTACTTTTTCAGAGATTGCAGAGAGCTGTTCGGCATTTTTATATATGGGCACTATGACAACCTGTATAGGGGCGAGGTGGGGAGGGAGTACAAGTCCGTTGTCATCGGAATGAGCCATTATAAGAGCACCCATCAGGCGGGTAGACACACCCCAGGAGGAAGCCCACACATATTCCGGCTGATTATCTTTATTCACAAAAGTTACATCAAATGCTTTTGCGAAGTTTTGTCCGAGGAAATGCGAGGTGCCGCTCTGGAGGGCCTTGCCGTCCTGCATCATGGCTTCGATGGTATAAGTGTTGAGAGCTCCGGCAAAACGCTCGGTCGCACTTTTCACACCTACAATCACAGGGAGAGCCATATATTTGCGGGCAAAGTCGGCATATACATTGATCATCTGCACGGTGCGGTCTTCGGCCTCTTTGGCAGTAGCGTGGGCAGTGTGTCCCTCCTGCCACAGGAATTCGGCAGTGCGCAGGAACATGCGTGTGCGCATTTCCCATCGCATTACGTTGGCCCATTGATTGATGAGCAGCGGAAGATCGCGATAGGAGTGTATCCAATTCTTGTATGTTCCCCAGATGATTGTTTCAGAAGTGGGGCGCACGATGAGTTCTTCCTCCAGGCGTGCGTCCGGGTCTACTATAACTCCATTGCCATCAGGATCGTTCTTAAGGCGATAGTGTGTCACTACTGCGCATTCTTTGGCAAATCCTTCTACATGCTCGGCCTCCCGGCAAAGAAATGACTTGGGTATGAGCAGCGGGAAATAGGCATTCTGCACGCCGGTCTCTTTAAACATATTGTCGAGCGTGTGCTGCATCTTTTCCCATATGGCATAGCCATATGGCTTGATTACCATGCATCCGCGCACGGCGCTCTGCTCTGCAAGGTCAGCTTTCACTACCAGTTCATTATACCACTGTGAATAGTTATCACTTCTTTTGGTGAGATTCTTGAGTTCCTTAGCCATAGATAATATTTCGATAAGTTGCGGATGAGGCCTACGACATATCCGCATATCACTGTTTAAAATTAAAGTAAAAGCCGCAAGGCCGGAGAGCTACGGCATTTTATGATGCAAAGTTACGAAAAATCGGTGTATTTCTTTGTATTTAGCTGAGAAATAATGATTTCAAGCGGGAGGTTTGTTCTCACGGGATATGTGTATAAGATGACGGAATGAGAAAATAATGTATGTGTTGAAATCAGAGTCGCATGCAATAGGTAAGGATATTTCTATAAACGGGCGTTAATCTGTCATAATGAATAGGCCGTCTTGAACAAGGCATGGTTAATCCTGCATGAAGCTTTCGCTTGGGTGTTGGGCTGGATATTTCGGGCTTGATGTGCATTACATGGATGTTTCTGAGTTGTACCGGGCCATAGCCAAAGTTGGAGGCGGTTACGTAACAGCCAATTTATATCCTATGCCTCTGACATTTAGAAGCTCAAGCGCCGTAGACTTCGAGAGGTATTTTCGGATTTTGTAGATGAATCCGTGGAGACGGTTGAGATTGTTATAGTCATCGTTATGCCAGATGCGATACATGAGGGTTCTGGCTTCGACCACCTCATTGCGATGCCGGAAGAGTTCATCGATTATGACAGCCTCGATATGCGACAGCTCTATGCTCTCATCACCGATAACAAGGCGCTGAGAAGCAAAGTCGAGGGAAGAATCGCAGATTGTAAGCTTAGTGCTCTCAGTAGCCCCCTGGGAATTACGTTTCAACAGAGCCTTAATGCGCACTACAAGTTCAAGTATCTGAAACGGCTTGCGGATATAGTCGTTGGCGCCAAGCTCAAAACCTTTCACCACATCATCAAGTGCGGTTCTGGCAGTAAGGAACAGAACCGGCACAGACGGTGCCGTAAGGCGTATAAGCCTTACCATCTCAAAACCGTCCATTTTGGGCATCATCACGTCAGCGACAATAATATCCGGTTCAGACGCCTTGAACGCTCTAAGCCCCGACTCTCCGTTGGACGCACAAACGACATCAAAGCCTTCGCGGGTCAGTGCATCCTGCACGATAAACGAAAGAGTTGAGTCATCTTCTACAAGCAATACCTTATCTTTCCTCATGGTTCTTGAATTTAATTGTGAATTTTGTTCCGACTCCCGGTTTGCTTGTCACGTCGATGCTCCAGCCATGCAATTCAGCAATCTGCTTTACATAAAAAAGCCCAAATCCCTATACCTGGGTCCCTTTTCAAATGTTAGATGCACCTAAGTGCATAGGCGTAACCGACAAGGAGGACAATGCCCTTATCGGAAAGGAACTCGGATCTGTCTGCTCGGATATGATTGTGGCAAGCGGGAGTCTGTCAGAAATCGCCGCCGGGAACGGCCTCTACAAAGTGGTCGGCACTCGCGTCAAGGCCTCCAAGAAAGGCACAAAGCCCAAGACACAGGCTTGCTGCTATGCGCGGATCGCGTTGCAGTTTGCCGCAGCCGGGAAGACGTTCAAGAGCGCGGGCGGCGAGATGGCGCGTATGAAATACCGCCTTTGGTTTGAGCAACGCGATGTGATAAAGAACGGATTGAAAGTCGATAAACAGACCGTGGTGCGCCGTGGGTTCTCTGCCGATTAGGGACAAAAAAAGAGGGGCGGTTGAAAAACTGCTCCTCTAAAAACCCCGGCGGTCGTAACTCATTATATGCTCTGTTGTGAAATCTTGTAGGTTGTCGCTGACTAATCCAGTCGGTGCTTCGTTCAAAATCATCTCAACGGGGTTTATAAACGCGAGTTCGGGATAAGAATATTTAATTTACGACCTATCCAAAGGATATAGA
>CAJTTA010000067.1 GCA_910579305.1 uncultured Muribaculaceae bacterium | reverse complement strand
TCAGGGGGCAAATCAACATTGGCCGCAGGGGTCATCCGCGCCTGGGTTTTCCACTTGTGGAAGCGGATATAATTCTCGGTTGTTTTGTAGTCCGATTTTTCGGATACCTCTTTTGCCAGATTGAGATAGCCGAGGGTAAAGGCGGCTACGTTGAGGCTGACGGACTCTTTGCGGAAATCTTCGGGAGAGATATTGAACTTCTCCATCTCGCGGACGGATGATGAAATTGCCTCCCGATACTCCCCGATGAGGGTATCAAGGTAGTTGCGGAGGTTTTGGAGTTTAGTCTCGTTTGGGGTCATCTTGCTTATATTTTGTTGATTATGTTCTTGCTCATCTCAATCAAATTCGCTAATTTTGTAGTGTTTGATTGAAGATGATGCAAAGTTAGCCCATTTGAGCTAATAATGCAAATTATGTAGGCTCGTTTGGGCTAATTTTTAGAATTATTAACATTTAGGTAATATGGACATTCTTACCCGTCTAAAGGAAATCGTTGCATATAGCGGCATGTCGATTCGCGCACTTGCCATAAGAAGCGGAATACCTCAAAAGACCCTTGATAACCAGATTAAGGGTCTTAGAGGTATCAGTATCGAAACAGTTGTAAGCATTCTTCAGGCATATCCTGAAATCTCTGCTGAGTGGCTGCTAAGGGGCAACGGTGAAATGCTAATAAGAAAAGAAGACAACTCAGAGGACATAGCGCGTATAAATGGTCTTGTGGATACAATCACTACTCTAAACGATGCCCTCAAATCCAAATCAGAAACTATCGCCATGCTCAAAGAGCGTATTACTCAACTTGAAAAACAAATCGGAAAATGAAATACTTATATTGGACAATCGGGATATTAAGCATCTTTCTATATGGATGCTCTTCTGATGATCCAACGCCGATGGCACAAGACAAATGGCTTGTTGAATATCAAGCATCCGGAATATCTGTTAACCCCGAATGTATAAATGACTATTTACGATGGTGTCAAGAAAATGAGGAAATAATGACATATTCAATCCCAGTTCGCAATATGCCATCATTTTCGTATGAATCCACTTTAATTATAAAGTGGTTAGAATATGTAAATACCGAGGAGGAAGCAAAATTCAAAACTGAATCTTTCAATACTTTGATTGGCAAAGCAGATAACTCTACTTTAGGAGCATCGTATAGAAAATTCAATCCTCAATTTACAGGACCGTGGAGGATAGTGTATCTGGAATCTTTCTCTTATATACACAGTAATAGTGAAGATTTCAACAAATGGTATGATGAAAACATTCAGAATATGATAGATGCGTCATTTCTTGTATCCGAGCCGAATTATCACTGGGAATATCCTTCTCCCCAAGCAGCATCTGATTTCTATGGCAAGAGTATTTGTGGAACACTCCAATGGTCTGTTGTGATTCCTAAGGCATCAGAGCATGAACTCCAAGAATTAACCAAGCGATTTCAATCATTCTCAATAATTGGTAAAACTAAAAATCAATATGACACATTCGTAGCAGATTATGGACCTGTAACATCCTCAAAAACATTTCCGTAAAATTGTCGGCACGGAATTAAGACCTATTGAAATTACAAGATTTTCAGCCGACTACGCAGAAGTACGACAAATTTTTTGTAATTTTGCAGAACCAAGGGGCAACTACGACTATATGACCACTGAGATATACCATAAGATATGCCATTATCTGCGCCGTCTTATAAACGGCACGGAATGGGAAGGTCATGTATTCACTGTAGGCGGATGCTGTCGCGACCGTCAGCTCGGACTCGATATCAAAGATGTGGATCTTGCCGTGGATCTACCCATGGGGGGAGTGAAATTTGCCAACTGGCTGTGGAAGAAGCATCTCACGTGCTTTCATCCTGTGGAATTCAAGCGCTACGGCACTGCCATGACTCGCCTGAAAGCATTTCCTCACGATGACATAGAGATCGTGCAGACCCGTGCAGAGAAATATACCGATCATAATTCCAGAAATCCTGAGACCGCATTCGGATCCCTGAAGGATGACTGTCTCCGCCGTGACCTCACGATCAACTCCCTTTACTACGATATATCACGCGACAAGACAATAGACATCACCGGGCGCGCCATACATGACATAAGGCATAAGATAATCGACACGCCGTCGGATCCTGACTCCACATACGATGATGATCCTGTGCGCATTCTCCGCACGCTGCGATTCGCCACACGTCTTGACTGGGAGATTCCTTCCCGCATCATGGAGGCCATGCAGCGCAATGCCTCGCGCATGGAGATAGTGAAAATAGAGAGATTGCGCAATGAATTTGAGAAGATGCTTCAAGGCCCGCGTCCGGGACGCGCCATGGAGCTGATGAGGCGCACCGGAGCCTTGGAACAGATCATGCCCGAGCTGCAGGATCTGTACAACCTCCCTCTCTCCGATGAGCCTGGCACTGTGTGGGAGCATACGTTGCGCACTCTCAACGCCATACGTGAGCCCGACCTGGCGCTGCGCATGGCCGCCCTCCTTCATGACATAGGCAAGCCGGCGTCTCTCTCTCAGGATGCGGAGGGATCTCCACGCTATCCCCGCCATGAGATGCGCGTGCAGGCGCCTATTGTGAAGATTCTCTCCCGCATGAAATATCATAGCCCCTTCATGAAGGAGGTGGTGTTTCTCTGCCGCCATCACACTGTGGCCCGCACTTGGGGCTCCGAGGGTGAAAAAATATCCGACAAGGCCTTGAGGCATCTGCAATACAACTCTGCCTCGCCCTCTCGCCTGCGCGCCTTGATGACGCTTATCGATGCCGTCAACAAGGCTCATACCAGGCCGCTTGCAAAGCCTCTTCAGGCTGAGGCGATTCTGCGCAGAGATGAGGAGATGAGAAGGCTCGGCACGGACATGTATGACTATCATCTGCCCTTCGGAGAGCGGAGAATCAAGAAGTTAAAGCAAATAGGATCGGGGCCTCAGGTGGCCGACTGCATAAGCTTCATGATGAAGACGGCTTGTGATGACCCCACATTGAGTCACGCTGAATTCGAACGCCGACTGCTGGACTATCAGCCCAAAGAATATGCCCGCAAGCCGGCAAAGGGAAATTATCCCACCGCCGTGCAGCCTATTCCTGAAGCATTGCAGCCATTGCCCGGATGCAGGAAAGGGGCATACAAGGAATTCGGCATACCGGATCCTGACAGGAAGCAAAAGTCAGGGGATAATTCAAAAGGCAAGAAAAACCGGAGAGGCAACGATAAGGTCGCTGCTGCCGAAGCGCCCATGCAAGAGAAGAGTCGAAGCCGCAGGCGACGCAGCCGCAAATCTCGCCGCACACCGGTGCAGAAACCTATGAAAAAAGATTGACATGCCTGGCGTGGCATCCTATCGACTTAGAGAGTGTTTGAATTTAAATCAAATTAAGGCTGAGAGGATTTTTTGAGGGA
>CAJTTA010000066.1 GCA_910579305.1 uncultured Muribaculaceae bacterium | reverse complement strand
TTTTCAAGCTGCCTATTCAACTTTTTTATAGCATTTCTTATCCCGAACTCGCGTTGAAAAACAAAAAATGTATAAATCATAAAAAGAGCCGCATCTCAAAATGAGATACGGCTACAAATGAGAATTCAGTGGCTGTCAGAGCGGCGGCCACGTATCTCGCGCCGCGAAGTCAGTGCCCGCAGGCGCCTGATACATACGCAGTCCGAAGCATGGAAGCATGGCGTAGACATGATCGAAGATGTCGCTCTGAAGCGCCTCAAATCGCTTCCAGTTGGTGCGGTTGGTGAAGAAATAAAGCTCCAGGGGCAATCCCTGCGCCGTAGGCTGGAGCTGGCGCACCATCATCACTATGGCGGAATTATCCTTGTCCTTCACCCTCACCTCGGGATGATGAGAGAGATAATACTCAAGATATCGGCGGAAGAGCGAGATATTGATTGTCCTGCCCTCCTCCTCCGGCTCTCCAAGCCCGGCGAGATGACCGGCACTCCTGAGTGCTGCCAGGCGCTCCTCCGGAAGGAAGCCTATGGTATTCATGTCGATATTGATGCTCCGCGCCACGCGCCTCGCTCCCACCCTGCGCATATTCTGATAATTGTGAAACGAATCGGAGACAAGCGTGTAAGGCGGTATCGTGGTGATGGAGTTATCCCAGTTGCGCACCTTCACCGTAGTGAGCTTCACGTCGATCACCTCTCCGTTGGCATGTGCCTTGTCGGAGACTATCCAGTCCCCCTTATGGAGCATGCCGTTGGCCGAAAGCTGCACTCCGGCCACGAGTCCCATGATGGTATCCTTGAAGACCAGCATGAGGATGGCGGCCGATGCGCCGAAGGCTGTAAGCACCGAGAGCGGCGAGCGGTCGAAAAGGATGCTGAGACCTATTATGACCCCCACCCCTATGGCCACAAGCTTTCCTGCCTGAACCAGCACCGAGAGATTATGGGTAGTGAGCATGTTGCGCTTCTCCAGGCCCATATAGAGATTCTGAAGGAAGAGACACACTATGCGCACCACTACCCACACGATGTAGAACCGACACAATTTTCCCAGCCACAGCGACCAGGCCTCGCTCTTATGAGCCACCTCGGGAAGGAGCCATAGCAGCAGCAACGCAGGCGCGAGCTGGGAGAAGGCTGAGAGCATGTGGCGGTCAAGCAGATCATCATCCCATTCGGTCTCCGTCTTGAGTGTGATAAGGTGCATAAGGGGAGTGAGCAGATGCACACACACGAAGTAAGACAACAGGGCAGAGAGAAATATGGCCACCACAGTGCATGGCAACAGCATATTGTCGAGCGACTGCCCCGACAGGAACAATGACAGGAAGGAACTTACATATTCGGTCATCAGCGTATGCGGAATAGCATCACGGCATCGATGAGAGCGTGATTGGTGGCTATGTTCATATTCTCATTGCGGTCAAGATACGAGAGAGAGAGCACATGTCTGCCTGCAGAGAGATGCAGCGGCAGATGATTGCTGTAGCCCCAGTCATCCCAATTGGCCACTCCGCGCTGCGGGAGCACTATGGTGCCAGCCTCACTGCCGTCGACAATCAAGGTACGGATGCCACACTTGTTTTCGGTATTAACCGGGCCGTTGCCATTGGCATAGCGCACCACAAGCATATAGTCGCCCTCGGCCGGAACGTCGGCCTCTATCTCGATAGGCGCGGAATTCTTGTCGGTCTCCACGAATCCGTTGCCGGTGAATCCCTGCACACTGTGGCGGGGAGCGTATGCCACTTCCGGCGAACGCACATCAGCAGCCTCTCTCGGCATCTGATATGTGATCGCCTCATAAAGCGACACAGGCTCTGAGGCAAACGACGGCACCCCGGCCGAATCCACGCCTATCACCTGATATTCATGACCTGTCTCCACCGGGAACGTAGTGGAGTGAGTCTCGGCTATCTTTCGACCGTCGGCAATCACTTCATAATGGTCAATATACTCTATGGGATTCCAGCATATCTGATTTCCCTCAAGACGCACAATGGGGGTGAGAGGAGCCTTGCGATTGGGCTGACGATTGATGCCGACAGGTGCTATAGGCTTGTTGTCCATGAACATCTCCACCTTGATGTCTCCCTTGGCCGAAGCCGGAACCATGCAGTTCTTCTGCTCCTTGCCGTTAATCTTGAACGAGGCCACCTTAGAGCCATAGCCATGCACGGTGATGTCAAGCAAAGCCTTGCGGTAACGGAAGTTGGAGAGAGTACGGGTCTGTCCCAGCGCCTCAGGCACAAACGGAGCGAAATGCAATCCGTCCTTCTCATAGTTCATGCCGAAGAGTATCTTGTGGGTAAGAGCTATATTTCCGCTCAGGCACCACAGCATGTTGGAGGAATTCAGCTCTGTGGCAATATCGCCGTTGTCAAGATTGAAATTCTCCTTATTGGTGGCGAAGAGCGCCGCCGGACGTATCACGGAGCCTATTGCCTCGAGAGTGCTCTGCTCATTGCCGGCCTTAGCCGCGGCAAGCGCCCACATGCTGCCCACCCAGGGCCAGAGCGCATTATTGTGATAAGCCGGCATGTCGGCGATCTGCGGATAGAATATGGCCGTGCCGAAGGGGGTTGTGGGATTGGAAGCCGATATGCGTGCAGCCCTGTCGGCGTCGGCCACATCCCAGAGTATGGCGAGCGACTCGCCGAGAGTCTCCGCACGTGGATTGAGTATGAGATTGTCACGCCCATAGCGATACATGGCGTAATACCCCTTGTCTTCCATCCACAGATGTTCATTGACGGCATCGGCTATCTTCCGGCTCATTTCAAGAGCTGAGGCAGCCTCTTTCTTGTGGCCGAGTTCTGCGGCGATATCAGCGAGCACCCTCCATGCCTGCGCATGCACCACGGATGTGGAGAGAGTCTCGGTGTTGTACACATCAGCCGTCTGCATCCATTTAGGGTGACTCTGCTCGCGCCAGTCTATGAAAGATGTCTCTCCTTTCACGAGGCCCGAAGGAGCGTGGATTGAAGCGGCGTCTGTCTCCAGAGAGCGCTTGATTATAGGGTAAATATACTTCAGCCACTCGCGGTCTCCCGTCACTTTGTAGACCTCATAGGCAGCGATCGCCCATATCTCCCTGTCGGAGCTTACAGGCCATGCGCCCCCACTGCCGGTATCCTGGATGATGCGTCCCAGGCTATCCACCTTCTTCTCAAGCGATATGCGGGAGGCCTCCGGCTGCATGTAAGCCATGGAGAGAATTATGGAATAGCTCACATCGCGCGTCCACACTCCTGCCCACTCCTTGCCTGTGCGAAGAGTGGTGTCAGGTTCCACGGCATTCACCATCTCATCGAGTGCCATATTATAAGTGGCCTCATGAAGAAGATTGGGAGTGGAGAGACGCGGATATGCCGAGAGATCATTCTTCATGGACCATCTCTTGTCTATAGGCATATAATATCCCGGCTGGGCGGAATAGGTGGAGATGATATCCTTGGCCGAAAGTGGATATGCCTTGAAGGGGCCTTGGAATATGGTATCGCCGCGCCAGATATAGGCATCAGTGCTCACTATTGTCTGCGCTGCGGCGGAAATACTGGCAGTAGCCAGCAGGAGGGCTGATAATTTACGCATTGTCTATTACTTATATCTAAAAATTTAGAGAGTGTTTGGATTTAAATCAAATTAAGGCTGAGAGGATTTTTTGAGGGA
>CAJTTA010000065.1 GCA_910579305.1 uncultured Muribaculaceae bacterium | reverse complement strand
AGCGTTCGAGCCATGCCTTTTTGCCATCTTCAAGTTTTATCGGACAGCAATATTTTTTTATGAAAAGTATCACATCGTTTGAATTACAGTACGCCCACAGATTCCTTGGCTTCAAGGGAGAGGCCCAGTATCTGCACGGACACACAGGTCTGCTCACCATAGAGGTGGCCGACACCATTAATGAAGGCGTGAACATGGTATTTCCCTGCAATGAGATAAAGAAGGTTGCCTGGGACTTGCTTAAGAATTTTGACCACGCTCTGGTGCTGCGTGAGGATGATCCCATCCTGCCTATGATTATAGATGTATATGAGAAGCAGGGCATAATGCACGGCCATCCGCAGAACACACTCAAGGGCCCGGCCTTCCAGACTGAGCTTGCCACTGCCTATCCCGATGCCCGTCTTGTGGTCACTAAGGAGACCATGACCGTGGAGGGGATGATAAAGATCGTCTATGAGCTGCTCAAGGATAAGCTGAATATCGCCAAGATAACTTTCAAGAGTGGCGACAACACGGCCTCCGAGGAGTATGTCACCGACAATGGCATGGAGCGCTGTCCGCTCTGCGGCATAGCTCTCGATGAGCAGGGTGTGTGCCCGAAATGCGGTTATCGCAAACCCAAGTGAGCAAAGGCTCACATGCTTGATTCCTCCTGTCTGCATGGCTATATGTGGACAGGAGGAATACTTTGTTCGGGCAGGGATGTTGGCCGGGTCAGTCGAACAGGCCCGGTTCGCCGGCATTGCGCGTGCGCCCCAGGTGGCTGAATGCCAGCGCCGTCACCTCACGGCCGCGGGGAGTGCGCTTTATGAAGCCCTCCTTGATGAGAAAAGGCTCATATACCTCCTCTATCGTGCCCGGGTCTTCGCCCAGAGCGGTGGCAATAGTAGTGAGACCTACGGGGCCTCCTGCGAATTTATCGATGATCGTGAGCAGAATCTTATTGTCGATCTCGTCGAGGCCATACTTGTCGATGTTAAGCGCCTCGAGAGCCGGACGGGTGATCCCTATGTCGATATGCCCGCTCCCCTTCACCATGGCGAAGTCGCGCACACGTCGCAGCAACGCATTGGCCACACGCGGAGTACCGCGGGAGCGCAGGGCTATCTCAAGCGCCGCATCTTCGGAGCACTTCATGCGCAGCAGCGAGGCCGACCGCAGGATTATGGAGCTGAGTATCTCGTGGTCGTAATACTCCAGATGGCAGTTGATGCCGAAGCGTGCGCGCAACGGAGCCGTGAGCAGTCCCGAGCGGGTGGTGGCCCCCACGAGCGTGAAGGGATTGATGGTGAGCTGCACGCTCTTGGCGCCGGGGCCCTTGTCGAGCAGGATGTCTATACGGTAATCCTCCATGGCAGAGTACAGGTATTCCTCCACTATGGGATGCAGCCTGTGTATCTCGTCGATGAAGAGCACATCGTTGGGTTCCAGGCTCATCAGTATGCCCGCCAGATCGCCCGGCTTGTCAAGCACAGGGCCGGAGGTGGTCTTGAATCCCACTCCCAGCTCATTGGCTATGATATTGCTCAGAGTGGTCTTGCCCAGGCCCGGCGGGCCGTGCAGCAGAGTGTGGTCGAGAGCCTCTCCGCGCATCTTGGCCGCCTGCACGAATATGCGCAGATTGTCGGTGACTTTGCTCTGGCCGGCAAAATCATCGAATGCCAGCGGGCGGAGAGCCTTTTCCACATCGGCGTCGCGCTGAAGAGGGGAGGCCGAAGCATTGTGTATGTCAAATTCCTGGCTCTGCATTTCAATTACAAATTTAAGCATTTCATACAAGAGTGCCAAATGTAGCGGGCATAAATTTTCCGGCCAACCTCCGCAGGGCATTTTGTCAGTTGATCTTTTTTGGCTAATTTTGCATGTTTCAACACACCCTTACTACCGGAATGGATACAGAAAAGGAGCCTACATATCCCAAAGGGGCACTGAAGTTTCCCAAGAGCGAGCGGCTGAGCCATGCCACTCTCATATCCCGTCTCTTCGAGCAGGGGGAGAGCGTGTATGCCTATCCTTTGCGCCTCACCTATCGCCTGGCGGAGGTGGAATCGGTGCCTGCCGAGCTGCTTCAGGGGCGCTTCCAGTATATGGTTAACGTGCCTAAGAAGCGCTTCAAGCGCGCCGTGCACCGCGTGAGGCTGCGCAGGCTCATGCGCGAGGCATGGCGGCAGAGCAGAGTGCCGTTAAGAGATCGCTTCCTGGCCGAAAAGCCCGGCATGGTCTTGCACATGGGTGTGGTGTATGTGGGCACCGACATGGCCGGTTTCGAAAAAATAGTCTCCAAGACAGGTAAGCTGATAGCGCATCTTGAAAACAGGCTTTTCGCTTCGGCAGCTGAGTCGAAAGAGCAGAACAGGGCTGAACATGAAGGCGATTGAATTGTTATCACAGAGTGTGAGCGCCTTGCTTATTCTCCCCATACGCATATATAAGTGGTGCATATCGCCGTGGCTCCCCTCGGCCTGCCGGTACACACCCACTTGCAGCACCTATGCCATAGAAGCTTTGCGCAGGCATGGCCCGGTGAAGGGGCTTTGGCTTGCAGTGAAGCGCATATGCCGGTGTCATCCATGGGGAGGCAGCGGCCACGACCCGGTGCCATGATCATAGATATCCATTCACATCGTCCGGCTCCTTATCCCGAAGGGATAGTGAGTTGTCAGCCTGATGAATTCAGCCCCATGGAGGGGCAGGTGTATTCTTTGGGTCTGCACCCGTGGCATCTTGACGCCCGCACTCTCGCCCCCTCTCTGCTCAGGCTTGAGGAGATGGCCCGGGAGACCTGCGTGGCAGCTATAGGCGAGTGTGGCCTCGACGCTCTGCGCGGAGCGCCCATGTGGGTGCAGGTCAACACATTCAAGGCCCAGGCACTCATTGCCGAGAAGTTGCGCAAGCCTCTCATAATTCACGATGTGAGAGCCCACGAAGGGATTCTTGGCGTGCACAAGGATGTGGCGCCTTCCGTGCCATGGATCCTGCATGGGTTCAGAGGCAAACCCTCGGTGGCCGCTATGTTTATTTCCCGAGGGATAGCACTGAGTTTCGGAGAGAAATTCAATGCTGAGACTCTGCGACTCACTCCTCCTGACATGATTTATGCCGAGACCGACGAGAGCCTCCTCCCCATAAGTGGCATAATAACCCTCCTGAGCGAGTCGGCAGGCCGTAATCTTCGCCCTGACATAGAGCGCAATATCAACACACTACTAAGAATATGAAATATGATGAAAAGATTACTTATACTCTTCACTCTTGTCCTCATCTCAGCCGGTGCTCTCATAGCCTCGGCCGCGTCAGGCTATACTCCGTTCAGCTATAAGAATTTCCGCCTGGAGCTGCCTTCCGGCACTCACACCTCCGTGACTGCCGCCAAGGCCGTCATGAAGAACTCTCCGCTGCGTCTCGGCTTCACGCTCATTGTGGATAAAGATGCAAAGGCGTCGTCCGATCGCGCGATGCGCCTCTGCAATGCTCTTGTGAGAGAGATGGACGTGAAGCATGGCAGCGAGGCATGGCGCGTGACGGTGGGCGGAATGAAAGGTGCCATGGCCGAGGGAGTGATAGAGGGTTCGCGCATATCTCTGCTTGTGCTCTCCACGGGCAGCGGCTATCTCAAGCTGATTGCCATAGACAGTGGCAGCAATGCCACATGCGTGGATCATGTGATGAAGAGCGTGAGACGCCAGTGACTCATCGGTAAGGCACAAAAAAAATTGATTGTCATCGCGACAACCAATCCATTGTGTTAACCTTAAAATCTAATACCATGAAAAACTCACTGCAAAGTTACGAATATTTTTTTAAACACTGTTGTATAACATAACAATGATTCGGTAAAATTTGAGGTTGTTCAGCCTTGGCTAAGCCGCTAACTGA
>CAJTTA010000064.1 GCA_910579305.1 uncultured Muribaculaceae bacterium | reverse complement strand
TCTGCCGTTCAAGAAGTTGGACTCGCCTTTTTATGGTTTAGCGGACAGTAATAATTGACAATATTTCGCAATGAGTCAATGGTATTTTGCTTGACGGCTATCGCAGCCTGCGACACTTGATATATGTCACTCAGGCTTGAGCCTACCAGTTCCGACTCATTCATACTGCCCGGCGTGGCGCTCGCACCCTGCACTATATTGATATGTGTATCTTTCAACCCATAGGCTGCAAGCTTTGATGACAAAGCAAGCACGAGAGAATCTTTGGGTAACGTCTGTCCTATCAAAGTGATGGTAAGCCGGCGTCCCTGTGGCGTCCATGATGAAGAGCTGGCGAGCACCTGTGTCTCTGGGAATACACATTCTTCCTTCACGAAGCGCTCGGCATTAAGCTGAAAGCGCGTCTGGCGTATCATATTATAAGTAAGGTAAATAGATGGAAGCAGTGTCACGGTGGCAACTATATAGATAATGCGGCGTATTCTGCGGGCACGCACAGGATCTGTACTCGGAGCCGGCTGGTAATTCATTAATTTCACACCTATGAATGTAGCCACGCAGATAAATATGGAATTGATAAGGAAAAGATACATAGCTCCCAGAAAATAATGAGGTTGCCATGTGGCAATACCATAACCTACGGTGCACAATGGCGGCATAAGCGCAGTCGCAATCGCCACACCTGGAATCACATTTCCTTTTGAGCGAGACCCTATAGCCACAATGCCTGCCCCTCCGCCGAAGAATCCGATGAGCACGTCGTAAATGGTGGGTGAAGTGCGCGCAAGCAATTCGGAATGGCTCTGCCCCACAGGAGAAATGAGAAAATACACTGTGGATGTTGCCACAGAAAACAGTGTGGCCATTAATAAATTACGCAATGACTTGCGAAGCAGCACATAATCCTGCACTCCCACTGCAAGCCCAAGGCCTATGATAGGGCCCATGAGCGGAGAAATAAGCATGGCACCTATTATCACTGCCGTGGAATTGGTGTTAAGTCCCAGCGAGGCTATAAATATCGCTATGATAAGAATGATGATATTGGTGCCCCTGAAGGTTACGCCTTCGCGTATCGACTGCTCCGCTTCTGATTGTGACACCAGATAAGGAGCAAGCTTGAAATATGAGCCTAAACCGCGTGATAGTCTGTCGAAAAACTTTTGCATGGCAGATAGTGCTTGGTAGAGAATTAGTTATGGCAGTAGGCACAGCCTGAAATCGACGGCGCCTACTACCAGTATAACAAATTCGGGGGATTACTGTTTACTCTTGCCCAGTCGATGCGAGGCTTCGGTAAACGCATCCATCATCACCGTTGGCATGTCATCGGCAAAGGCTCCCATGTCATATCCTCCGTGACACGTCTCCGCCGCCCAATAAAACACTCCCTCGCACACGCCACCTGTGTTTTCAGCAAGATGCTCTATGATAAGGGAAAGATAAGCTTTGCCGGCTTCGGGCCTGTCAGCCTTATAACCGGTCTCGACAAGCATTACAGGAGTCCCATACTTCTCTTTAAGATACTTCATATTATCGGCACAACGAGTGATAAGCAGCGGTTCCGTGTAGGACGGATCATTCTTTACAGTCCAATAAGGATACAGGCTCATGCCTATCATATCCCATGCCGCCCCCTGCTTGCTCAGACCGTCAAAAATAAAATCATAAATACTGCGGTCATATCCATTGTCGAGATGTATTATCACAGCGGCATTAGGATATATCTCCTTCACCGCGTCATAACCTGCGCGGGTAAGACGCGCATAATTCTCCATATTCTCCTCAGCACGCCCTACGGGCCAAAGGAAACCATGTGTAGTCTCATTACCCACCTGCACCCTTTTCACCTCTATGTCATTATCCTTCAGCAGCTGCAGAGTCTCCTTCGTGTGCGCTTCAAGAGCCTTTTGCATTTCTGCGACATTCATGCCCTTCCATGCGTCAGGGATATTCTGCTTCCCGGGATCAGCCCACCAGTCACTGTAATGAAAGTCAATCATTATGGCCATATCCAACGCCTTCGCACGCTTTACCATTACCAGCACATCTTCTTTTGATGAAAAGCCATCCTTGGGATCGACCCACACGCGCAGGCGCACGGCATCAAGTCCGAGCTCCTTCATGAGCCTGGTGCACTCCGTCACCTCTCCGCGGGCATTGCGGGTGAAAAAAACACAGTTTTGACGCGACGGGTGCGCGGAGTGTTGTTCAATTCGGTATATCCGTCGGCAATGTCTGACACACAGACAAATGCCGAGGCGGTCTGCATGGTATTGACTGCTTCCTCGAAGCCGTCAAGCCCCGACACACGGCAGAAGGTAAAACCTTCATGCCGGGCGAGGCGGTTGGTGGCGCAAAGGTTTTCAAAGAAAGCCGATGCGTCCCAACGTCCATTGAGCTTCGCTGTCATTTGGAGGCTGTTTTGGCGTTCAACTCCTTGTATTCGCGAGCCTGGGCGTTAAGTTCCGTGAGCGCCCGGTGGGTATCGAGGGCGAGAACTTCGCCCTCTTTGGTAACATCGCCTTTGGTGAGCGCACGGATTTGCGCGTTCATCGCGTCCTCGACCGATGCAGCGGACAGGCCGAGCAGGATGCCGCCGGTGGCGGCATCTACCGGCTGAAAGAAATCCGGGAACTTGCGCGAGAAGGTATCTTTGAGCGCGGCGAACCAGTAGAAGATGTTGATGCGCTCGTATGGCTTGAAAATCATAGACTTGCCATAGAGCGTTGCGCCGAGTTGGTCGAGCAGTTCTACTGCATCGCATTGTCGGCTGCACTCGGCATAGCCAGAGCAAGCTCCGCTCTGCCCTCGTTGGCACGACAATTCATCATTCTGCGTTTGCAGATAACCTTGATAGAGGTTATCGCAGATGATGAAAGTCTCAAACGGCACTTCGGAGAAGTCAGCCGGAAGCGCGTGTTGGCGGTTAATCTTTGATATACGGACAGGCACGGTCGGGATTGAGCCGAGCCAATCGAGGTGCGGCAGCAACTCGGCGAGGGTCAGCAGCGTAACCTCAAAAAGGAATTTTCCTTTTTTAAGAAGGTAAGCCCCGCTGTCCTGACGGCCAATAACCTTTGTGCCGCTCCATTGGAGCAAGCAAAAGGTCTTTACCTCGTCGGTCGCGAACTCGTTTGCAAGAAGCTGATAAACGTAGCGTAGCTGTTTATCGGAAAGCTCGTGCCAGCCCTGCGGCACGATGAAGTTAATGGAGATTGTCTGCATATAGAAAGTACTTGATCGTACTGTGCAAAAGTACGTTCAAGCACTCTATGGGAAAAAGACAGGGAATTACTCAACCCATCTGACTGAATAACTTGTAGAGTTTCCTCCTTGGGTTTCTATGTAGTCGGTGATTTTATTGTCTTTAATATTGTACTCGTATGAAATGTTTGTAGTTGGAGCATTGGGGCAAGTAGCCTCCATCCCTATTATTAGATTTTTAGGTTGGCTACCGAAATATCCTTTTAGTTGTAATGGAAAATATTGAAATCTCCCAAAATGAACAGCTAAAATATTCTGAACGCCGGATATTGAAGAATAGGAGTAGTTGTAAATATATTGTGGCGTTTGCTTGCCATTACAATCCTCAACAGAAATAAGATTGTTATTCTCCCATATATAGTAGTTCTCCCAAGACCAAGGTCTATCGTAAGCCCAGGAATCACCATTTTTATTCCATTCGGTATTCTTTATGACATTTAGGTGGTTGTCTGATGTATATATAAATTCGTGTTTATATTTTTTTTGAAATACCGTTCCTCCACCTAATTTATTTGTGCTATATATACCATCGCAATATATTGCGCGTCCGTCTTCAAGATGAAGTTCATCTTCATACTCGGTTATTGCATCTTCACCATTCAAGAAGCCGTGAAGAATGTGTTCAGTGTGAATTTTGATTAAATCATTGGAAATATAGGTATAATTTGACTTTACGGTTTCATCAGGGAAAGTAATGACGTATTTTGTAACACGACCATAATCATCGTAGGAAATATATTGCGAAGATTCTCCGTTAGATATTTCTGCGACTTGTGAATAGACATCGGGCATTGGTTTGTCATTGTTTGAACATGACGAAAGTAGCAATGGAATTAAGAGAATAATTATGAAGTATTTCATTGTCGTACAATTTAATAAGATAACGAATTTAACGCTGAAATATTGCCCCGACAAGTTAGAGCTTGTTTAAAAACAAATGTGAATAATAAATAAGCATCAGTCAATATTTCAG
>CAJTTA010000063.1 GCA_910579305.1 uncultured Muribaculaceae bacterium | reverse complement strand
TTTTCAAGCTGCCTATTCAACTTTTTTATAGCATTTCTTATCCCGAACTCGCGTTTATAGGCATCCACACTTCCGGCAGGCACTTCAAGCGTGGCCTTCAATTCCTGCTCTCCCCACGCATAGGTCACTTCCGGGGGCACAGGATTGCCTGTCTCGAAGACCGCAAATTTCGGGCAATCGGCAATCCCTACGGATTTCATCTCTGCGGCGTCACATGGGAGCACCACTCGCTCCAGCTCGGGACAACCCTCCAATTCCGCATACTCATCCATGCCTGAGGCCGGCAGCGAAATCTTGCGTAGCCCAGAGCCGAAGAAGGCCCTGAAGCCAAGTTGAAAATCCCTGAAATCAGGAAGCGTCACCTCGCTTACAGGCGTGCCGGCCATGCCGCACAGCCCCACATTGTGCAGATGCTCCCAGCCCTCGAGAGTGAAACTTCCAGCCTCGCTGCCCGCACCCGAAAAACATGACCGGGGTATGGTGCTTATATTCATCGGCAGCGAGATGCCGGCAAGCCGCGAGGCATTCATGAAAGCTGCCTCTTCAAGCTCCTCAAGACCCTCCGGCAGCTCCAGGCTCTCCAGACTGCACATGGCGAAGGCCCCTGCGGCTATTCTCCTCACCGAAGCGGGCAAAGACACCGATGTCAGCTCCTTGCAATTATGGAAAGCCGCCTTGCCTATGGCAGTCACGGCATAAGCCACTCCTTCCCATTCCACCGACTCCGGCACAACCACATCGCCCGAATAGGCATTGCCCTCCCATTCGAGAAAATAATACAGAGGCATGTCGCGCATCATGGGACTATCATAATTATCCACATCGTAACCCTGCTTCTCGCAGCTCACTTCCACCTGCGCCACATCGCCCGGCAAAATGGTATAAAAGATCCCGTCCTTCACGAAATCATAGGCTACGGCATCTACCCCAATTAAGAGAGCCGCCGCCACGGCAGTAATTAATTTCTTCATACGCAATTATATTATATCGGTTAATATTCTAATTTCCAGGCATTTATGCCATATAAGCACTATTTCCCAGCCATATTTGAAGTTCTAAATAACTGTTGTGTGCACAAATTTAAGATATAATTTTTACACATACAATTATCTTTAGATATTTTTTTACAGGGGGGATCTTTCATAATGATAATTTCCAATCCTTACATCAAGAAACTCTAAAATTTTTCGGGGTTAATTGCGGGGTAACGAAAAAAATCACTAATTTTGTAGCATATATGAAATATGCCGAGATCATAAAGCTCCTATCCCCTCAGCTCAATGAGCTTAATGAGTTAATTCATAGTGAGCTACGCACTTCAACCCCCATGATGAATCATATCGTGGAGGAGTATCTGCGCACCAAGGGCAAGCAGATACGCCCCGTGATGGTGCTCCTATGCGCCCGCCTGCTCGGCAATGTCAACCGCAATTCTCTTCTCGCGGCCGCATCGGTGGAGATGCTGCACAATGCCTCGCTCATACACGATGACGTGATCGACGAGACCACGCGCCGCCGTGGCAACCCCACGGTAAATGCACTCTGGGACAATCACATAGCCGTGCTCGTGGGCGATTTCTTCGTATCCGCGGCCCTGGCCGCCGCCACATCCACCGGCTCCCTCTCCATCGTGAAGGCCATGAGCGACCTGGGCAAAGAGCTGTCGCTGGGCGAGATCCACCAGATATGCAACGCGCGCGACATGCACTTCCGCATAGACAATTACATGGAGGCGATAGGCAAGAAGACGGCCTCGCTCTTCGTGAAATGCGCGTCGATGGGCGCCGAGACCGTGGGCGCCTCCCCCCACCAGGCAGCCCCTGTGATAGAATACGCCCGTCTGCTCGGCCTATGCTTCCAGATAAAGGATGACATCTTCGACTATTTCCCCTCTGAAAAAATAGGCAAACCCACCGGCAACGACCTGCGCGAGGGCAAGGTGACTCTCCCGCTGCTCCACGCCCTGGCCACGGCTCCCGGTGCCGACGCCATGAAGGAACTGCTCACGAGAGGCGATCTCTCGGACGCCGAGATACACACCCTCATAGAGTATGCCCGTGCTGCGGGAGGCATAGAGTATTCCTATGCATGCATGGAGGAGATGCACGCCCGCGCCGAAGCCATCCTCTGCGAGGCTTATCCCGAGAGCGAGGCCCGCGCCGCCCTGCTCTCCCTCTTCTCTTTCATTATAAGCCGCGACGTATGAGCCTGCTTCCCTGTCTTGAACCCGGACGCCTGGAAGCCGGATGCGACGAGGCCGGACGCGGATGCCTGGCCGGCCCCGTGAGCTGTGCCGCCGTCATTCTTCCCCCCGGATTCTCCCACCCTCTGCTGCGCGACTCCAAGAAGCTTTCCGAGAAACAGCGCGAGACTCTCCGTCCCATCATTGAGAGGGAGGCGATGGCCTGGTGTGTGGTGATGGTGGACGCCGGAGAAATCGACCGCATCAACATCCTGCAGGCATCTATCACAGGCATGCAGAGAGCTGTGAGCGGACTTGAAATAAGGCCCGAACATATCCTCGTGGATGGCAATAAATTCACCCCTCATCCCGACGGAATACCTCACACATGCATAGTGCACGGCGACGCGCTCTACACCTCCATCGCTGCGGCCTCTATCCTGGCAAAGACCCACCGCGACGAGCTGATGACTCGCCTTGCGGCCGAATACCCCGGATATGGCTGGGAGGTGAACAAGGCTTATCCCACACGCGCCCACCGCGAGGCCATGGCGCGTCTCGGCCTCACGCCGCTGCATCGCCGCTCGTTCAAGGGCAGCGGCAAAGCCACGTCAAAATAATCACGCCCTTCACGACTGATCTCGCTATCCCAACACCCCCGGCTCAGGCAGGGGTGAGTGCATGAAGTCACTGCAGGATGCGACTCAGCGGCACGGGAGGGAGTGCCCCGGGGGGCAACATGGCATTGACAAGCATCACTTCGGTCACCCCCTCACTATTGCCGGGCATGAGCATGGAGGGGGTCACCTCGGCCTCCTCCACCACCCCGCTGTCTAAGAGATGACGGCGCATGACCCCCTCGAGCAGCGGACGGGAAGGAGTGAGAAGCCGGTCGCCGGCACGCAGCAGGATATTGGCATAGGAAGAATCAGTCAGCAGGCCGTCACGCACTATCAGCACATCGTCGGCCTCCCCCCTTAGGGCAGCCAGCGCCGAGAGAGCGCTGCGGTCGGCATACTTCAGGTGATAATCCACTTCATCATCCCTCACCAGCCTCAGACTCCTCACCAGGCGCGGCGAATAGGGTTCATATTCTATCCTCGCAATCTCAGGGCCATAAGTGACACGGCACTTCACCGTACCTCGCCGCAGCTCCTCGGGCAGCTCCGCTTCATCAATGGAGAGAAGGGGAGCGGCACATCCGTACAGCTCACGGCAGGAGCGCTCCATGCGGGCGCGGTGAAGCTCCGGGAGACACAGGCGGCCATCGCTGATGCGCATGGTCTCAAGCAGAAAAACGGTCTCAGAGGTTTCCATGTAGAATGAAACGTTCTCAACAGCTTATTTATTCTGTGAATCAGAGCCTGATACAGACGCACTCTTATAAATAAGCGTTAAAAATGAGCGTGTTGCGTGGGATTTTTTGTCGATTGGAAAATAATTCGTATCTTTGCAAGCGAATATATAGAGGGGCCTCCAATCCGCTTTGTCGGCCGGGGGGTTCTAATTTTTTTATTTAATACGTTTTTCTCTTCTTTATACCATAAAACCATGGCAACTTACCTCACCCAAGAGGGTTACAACAAAAAAATGCAGGAACTGGCCGAGCTGGAAGCACAGCGTCCGGCCATAAAACACGCTATAGCGGAAGCCCGCGACAAGGGCGACCTCTCGGAAAATGCAGAGTATGATGCAGCCAAGGAGGCCCAGGGCATGCTTGAGATGAAGATAGCAAAGCTCAAGGAGCTTGTGGCCACGGCCCGCATCATCGATGAGAGCCGCCTGGGCACCGACGTGGTGCAGCTCCTCAACAAGGTTACGATAAAGAATGTGGCCAACGGCATGACCGTCACCTATAGCATCGTGACCGAGAGCGAGGCCAATCTGCGCGAGCGCAAGATAGCATCCTCCACTCCAATAGCCCAAGGCCTGCTGGGCCACAAGGTGGGCGACGTAGTGGAGATCAACGCGCCGGCCGGAGTAATGAAGTTTGAGATAATAAAGATCGAAATCTGAGCCGCCATGACTATATTCTCACGCATAATCAATGGCGAGATCCCATGCTACAAGATAGCCGAGGATGACCGCTTCTTCGCTTTTCTCGACATAAACCCCGTGAACTGGGGCCACACCCTCGTAGTGCCCAAGCGCGAGGAAGATTACATCTTCGATCTCTCCGATGAGGAGCTCGCGGCCATGACAGTCTTCGCCAAGAAAGTGGCGCGCGCCATAAAGGAGGCCATGCCCTGCCGCAAGGTGGGTGTGACCGTGCTCGGTCTTGAGGTGCCTCACGCTCACATCCATCTCGTGCCGCTTAAGAATGAGGGCGACATGAATTTCTCCAATAAGATTTCCGACCCGTCACCCGAGAAAATGAAGCAGATAGCAGCAGCCATAACAGCCAAGCTATAAACATATTACAGACATTGATGGAAATTTTAGGGCAAAAAATTTGGCCATCTCGGCCAAAAGCCCTAACTTTGCACTCGGTTCAGCGCAGTGACTGCGCAATGGTTTGATAATTTTTTTCAATGTGAATGGCGGGATAGCTCAGTTGGTTAGAGCGTCGGATTCATAACCCGGAGGTCTCGAGT
>CAJTTA010000062.1 GCA_910579305.1 uncultured Muribaculaceae bacterium | reverse complement strand
GGGCGAATACCAGAGTGGCCAAATGGGGCAGACTGTAAATCTGCTGGCGTATGCCTTCGGTGGTTCGAATCCATCTTCGCCCACAAAAAATAAGCACTACTCACAAACGTGAAGATAGTGCTTATTTTTTTGATGTATTCTTCTAATATCTTCGTCTCAGGGCTTGTGCCGGTGGTACAAACTGATAGGCTCCGGCAGTGGGATTGCCATCTGAGAGACGGTCTACGCCATCCATGTCATAGCGTCCTGCAACAGGAAGATACGCAGGGTTGCCGGCATTGATTGCAGGAGAGTCCGGCTTTACATGATAATTAAAGAAGTAATCTTCACGTATGGTATAGAAAAGAGGGTCGCTATCCCAAGAGCAGTCAATGAAATTGTCATCGTTGGTGCCATTCACGCCGAAGAGCATGTTGCGCATAAACACCTGTGAGCCGATGAGGTCGCCTACGTTTAGCTCAGAGTTCAAGCCATATACTATGCCATTGATGAATTCAGCTTCCATCAGAGGCTGCTCGGGAGCGGATATGTCTTTAGGCAGGAGATGATATAACCCCAGAATTGATTGCCATGAGGATGAGAACAGATAGTAATTGGCCATCGTGCACTGAGTGAAATTGTGCTTGCCTCCCGTGAGACTTACTACGTGGCCGGCTGCTTCCGAGAAGCAACAGCCGAGAGCGTCCACCCATGCGTATTTGCTCTCAAGCACTGTGTTCTGAGAGTTATGGAGCCAGGAATTAAAGAGATACAGTTTGCGCTCGCTCAGGTCAGCACAGCTGTCTATCTTGAGGCCATATACGGTGGAACGCATGTTGACATATTCCATGCGGTTGCCAAAGCTTTCGGCACTTATCGTGACGCCGTCCCACTGACCTGCCATTATATCATAGTTCACATCAGGCAGCACATCATCAAGGCGGTCACCACGCAAGTCGATCATTTTATCGGGCGTGCCGATGGCTTCGACTCGTCCCCTCACCGTGAGCGATGCCTTGTCGTGGAACAACACACGGGCGCCCGGTTCGATGGTGAGGAGAGCACCTTTTTCCACAATAAGAGAGTCGAACACTACATAGGGTTGCGCGGCAATGAATCTTGTGTCGGATGTGATGCGCATGTTGCGCAGTCGTGTCACATTCTGCCCCCATGCCTGAAGAGCGACCTCCTGAGTCACTCCGTTGGTTACAAAAACTATTGCATCTTCCGAAAGGACAGGCTCATTTCCATGATTCTCCGGCAATCTACATTCTACGAAGAGAAAGATAGAGTCTCCTCCGCGAATCTCTATATTCTCAAATCTTCGTCCGCTTTGTCCATCCACATTCATAGCAAAGAGGCTCGACGGTTCCTTCATGTTGATCGAAGAGATATTGATTGATTTTGAGGCTCGGTTGAATACTTTAAGACGCGCCGTGGGAGTGCCTTCATCCGTAAAGACCGTGTCGAAACTGAGCGTGTCGGTGCTGAAAGTAAGTATGTCGGAAGGAGAAGTGGTGAAATCATCTTCTATACAAGAAGGCAGGAAAGAGGCTAAGATGGCACCTATGAGAATTGGAAGTAGATATTTCATTGGGAATAGATGGTCATACGTGACTAAAAACGCGTTGCATACCGAAAAAGTTGGGTGGCAAGCCGAAAATCTCTGTAATTTTAACGCCCCGCAAGCGTTATTATTATAAACCCAATTATTATAATCGCATGAAGTACATGATCATAGCCGGCGAAGTGAGCGGCGACCTGCATGCCTCAGGGCTTATCAAAGGTATAAAGAAGCGGGATAGCGATGCTGATTTCTGCTTTTTCGGCGGCGATAGAATGAGCCGGGAGGTGGGTCACGGGCCCGAAGTGCATTGCGATGAAATGAATGTAATGGGGTTTAGCGCTGTTCTGCGCTCTTTGCCGAGGATAGCCCGCCACCTGCGTAAGGCTTCCGGCTTGCTTGAGACTTACAGGCCTGATGCCCTGATACTTGTGGATTATCCGAGTTTCAATCTCCGTCTTGCCAAGCGTGCAGCCGGCCTGGGTATTCCGGTGCATTGGTTTATTTCACCTAAGATTTGGGCCTGGAAAGAATGGCGCATCAAGGATATACGGCGATATGTGACACATATGTACAGCATATTGCCGTTTGAGGTAGAGTATTATAAGAGCAAGGATTATGAAGTGAATTATGTAGGGAATCCTTCTGTAGCAGAGATGGATGCCGAAATGAGGCATTTGCCTCCGCTTAAGCATTTTCTCGAGCGTCAGGGAGTGGAGGATGACCGTCCCGTGATAGCACTTATTCCCGGATCAAGGCGCAGCGAGGTCAGGAATAATCTGCCGGTTATGATAAGAGCTGCAGCCGCCTTCCCCGAATGTCAGATTATTGTGGGAGGGACTTCTTCAATTCCATTGAAATTTTATAGGGAGGTGGCCGAACTTCCAGGGCTTCAGGTCGTGTTCGGATACACGCATGTGCTTATGAAACATGCCAAGGCCGCACTTGTCACAAGCGGCACCGCTACACTTGAGACCGCCTTGCTCGGCACTCCGCAAGTGGTGTGCTACAGGGCCAATGGCAGCAGACTCTCTTATAATATAATGGAGAAGTTACTTAAAGTGAGATTCGTGAGCCTGCCAAATCTTATTGTAGACCAAGAGATTGTGAGAGAACTGCTTCTGCATGAATGCACGCAGGAGAATATCGTGCGCGCTCTGCGTCCGTTGCTGCAGCCGAGTCCCGAGCGCGACCGAATGCTCGCCGGATACAAAGAAATGCGCCGCAGGCTTGGCTCCGGAATTGCTGCCGACAATGCTGCCGATGCAATTGTGAGCTTCACCCGCGGCTCATGAGTGAATACCTCCTCATCAGGCGGGAGGCATAGCAAAAAGCCGATCAGACAGTGAGAATCTCTTTCTCCTTGGCGGCGAAGAGATCATCTATATTCTTCATGTACTTGTCATGAAGCTTCTGCACCTGTGCCTCTGCATCCTTTTCTATATCTTCGCTGAGGCCCTGCTTGATCTCTTTTTTCAGACCATCTATGGCCTCGCGACGAGCGTTGCGCACACTTACTTTGGCATTCTCAGCCTCACCTTTACATTGTTTTACCAGCTGTTTGCGTCGGTCTTCGGTAAGAGGAGGAATGCATATGCGTATCACTTCGCCATTGTTTTCGGGAGTCACGCCGAGGTCGGAATTGATGATAGCCTTTTCGATTTCCTTGAACATGCTTTTTTCCCAGGGGGTAATGGCGATCGTGCGGGCATCGGGCACACTCACATTGGCTACATTGCTTATCGGAGCCAAAGAGCCATAGTATTCCACCCTGATGCCGTCGAGCAGCCGAGCGCTGGCTTTTCCTGCGCGTATATGGCTCAGAGTCTCATCAAGGTATTCAGTGGCCAAGGTCATGCTGTCCTCGGCATTCTGTAGATATTCAGATACTTCCATATAGTGTATGATTGAGTTTTTTTTTGATACAGTTTTGTGATAGAGAGTAAGAATTTCAACCGCATCAGACCTTCAGTCTCTCCGGGCGTATTTCTGATTTCATCCCTGCGGCTCTTTGGGGCACTTTCAGCCAGGCCTCATCGGTTGAAAAGCCCGCCATGCTCCCTCGTCAGCTTGCTGAAATCACTCTCCGTGATAAACATCATGTAAATCCCAACACTTTCTTCGTGTCATGGATGCACAAGGGTTCCGATTTCTTCCCCGTTCATCATGCGGGCGAGGTTGCCGGGAATATCCATGTTGAATACATAGATCGGCATGCCGTTCTCCTTACACAGGGCAGTAGCAGTGAGATCCATCACTTTCAGATTGCGAGACAAAACCTCATCGTAGCTTATTTCAGAGAAGCGGGTGGCAGAAGGATCCTTCTCAGGGTCGGCAGTATAGACGCCGTCCACACGAGTGCCCTTTAGCATCACTTCGGCTTCGATCTCCACAGCGCGCAGAGCTGAGCCGGTATCTGTAGTGAAGAAAGGATTACCCGTACCGCAGGATATTATAGCTACTTTTCCCTGCTCCATGGCTTCGATGGCGCGCCATTTGCTGTAATGCTCTCCTATGGGATGCATGTCGATGGCTGTGAGCACACGTGCCGGCTGCCCTATGGCTTCGAGGGCACTTGAAAGGGCAAGCGAATTGATCACAGTGGCAAGCATTCCCATCTGGTCTCCTTTAACGCGGTCGAAGCCCTTGGCCGCTCCTGCGAGACCTCGGAAGATATTGCCTCCGCCGATTACTATGCCTATCTGCACGCCCTTGGCAGAAAGCTCTTTGATCTGGCATGCATAGGCTTCCAGTCGTTCGGTGTCTATGCCCTGTCCTTTGCCTGCGGCAAGAGATTCGCCTGACAGTTTGAGTAGAATGCGCTTGTATCTCATGTTGAAAAAATATGCTTGGTTTTTACAGCCTCCATCAGTCGCCTCTTAGGGCTACATGCGAGGTTTTTGCAAAGGTAGCCTAAAAAATCAATTTATGGAAATAATTGTGTAAGAAATTATAATGGAGTCCACAAATTGATTTGCATATCCGACATGTTAAAATATCGGCTTCAACTATATAAAGCACAATGCGTTAAACTAAGTTAAAATTACGCAATTACTTACGTGTTATTATTGCATATAAGAAAAAATTCGTAATTTTGCAGTGTGTTTTTCATAGTATTAAATTAAGATTAAGGTTTCAGCCGGTTTCCTTGTGAAAGGAGGCCGGCCTCATTTTTTTTGATTCCAACGCACTCTTAGTGAGTGTTTGGATTTAAATCAAATTAAGGCTGAGAGGATTTTTTGAGGGAATTCCG
>CAJTTA010000061.1 GCA_910579305.1 uncultured Muribaculaceae bacterium | reverse complement strand
GGCTCACAAATGCCTCGGCAGAATCCTTCAATGCCAAAATCAAGGCGTTCAGAACTCAGTTCCGGGGCGTCGGTGACATAAAGTTCTTTATGTTCAGACTAGCCACACTATACTCTTGACATTCCCTCTACCCACCGGATAAATCCGCTGACCCGCAAATGGGTGTCAAGAGACAGTGTCGGAAGGGCATGAAAAAACCTCAGAACTGTCTGACAGTCTGAGGTTTTAAGGTTTTGCGGACTATTTTATGGCCCGCGGGTTGCGGAAAGACAGGGATTCGAACCCTGGGTACCCGCAAGGGTACAACGGTTTTCGAGACCGCCCCGATCGACCACTCCGGCATCTTTCCTCTCTCGATTGCTTGATCCAGTGATTTTATGTGATGCGGTCGCAACTACATGGATGTTGGTGTTACCCCATCCGGTCACTTGGATGCCTTGGTTCTGCAAAGTTACTGAATTTTTTTGTCTTTTAGAGGTTTTTGTGGATGCTTTTTTTATTGCTTTTTGTATGTTGCTTATTCTTAGGATGATATGGGCGTCATGCGATGGGCCGGATGAATTATCTCAGGATGATTTCGGGTACTGGGGTGAGTTTCTCCCAATGGAAGTAAGGAATGAGCTCTTCTGCGCTGATAGGTGAGTCTGTGGGGCGCAGGCCTGCAATTTGTGCAAGTTTTCCGATGATTATTTCCGGCGATGTACTGCTGCGCAGATATTCGAGTGATGCGTCATTGTCGCGTTTGCTTAGGCGCCTCGTGCGGCCATTCTCTTCTTGAGTGGAGAGCAGAGGGATATGAGCGTATTCCGGGATGTCAAGTTGTAGGGTGCGATACAGAAATATCTGTTGTGCTGCAGATAGCAGGAGGTCTGATCCTCTCACTATTTCGGTTACACCCATGAGGGCGTCGTCTATCACTACCGCAAGCTGATAGGCCCATGCTCCGTCGGCGCGTCGCAGGATGAAGTCTCCGCATTGATTGGCAAGATTTACCGTCTGAGGGCCGTAGAGGCGGTCGGTGAAGGTGATGTCTTCATCAGGCACAAGGATGCGTGTGGAGTGAGGGGCCGGATTGGGTGGGGCAGGAAATGCAGAGGGGCGGCATGTGCCGGCATATATGATTCTTCCGTCACTCTGATGTGGAGCTTGTGTGGCAAGTATGTCTGCTCTGCGGCATGTGCAAGGATATGTGTAAGGCGATAGGATCGACAGGTATTTTTCATATATTTCCAATCTTTGGCTTTGGATATATGGGCCGGCAGAGCCTTTGTTGTCGAGTCCTCCTTCATCCCAGTGGAGTCCGAGCCATATCAGATCATCTTCTATTAGCCTGGCATATTCTCTACGCGACCGCTGTGGGTCGAGATCTTCAATACGTAATATCCATTTCCCACCTTTGCTTTTTACTGACAGCCACGAGATGAGGGCGGCGAAGATGTTGCCGAGGTGCATGCGTCCGGAAGGGGAGGGGGCGAAGCGTCCTGTGGGCGTGGATGAGGTGGTTGCTCGTTGTGGTGCGCTCATGTGATTGATTGTATTAATAGGCTTTTGTATGAACTATAAGTATTGCTCCGGTGTTTTCTTAGTATGAAGTGCAGGATTATGTTATGATATAATCTGTAGCTGTCATATTATAAATGAGTACGAACCTTAAAAATTAGTTTTCTACAATGGCACAGAGTAAAAGCCTCAAGGGCACAAAGACTGAGCGTCTGCTGGCTGCCTCCTATATGGCTGAGACACAGGCATTCGCACGTTATACTTTTTATGCGAAGATTGCCGATAAGGAAAAATTGTTTCCTATAGGCGTCATTTTCCGGGAGACTGCGCAGAATGAGATCCATCATGCAAAGGTGTTTCTTAAGCATCTTGAAAATGCTGAGATTACAGAGCCTATTGGCATAGATGCCGGGTTCCTGGGCAGTACAGCCGATAATCTGCGTCTTTCTATGAAGGAAGAGAGCGAGGACGGCTATAAGTTCTACAAGGCTGCAGCCAAGACTGCCAAGGAGGAGGGCTTTCAGGAAGTGTCAGAGCATTTTGCTGCGATAGCTGCAGTGGAGAAGGCTCATTATGACCGCTTTGCCCGTTTCCTTGAGATGCTTGAGAATGACACTTTGTGGAAACGTGAGAAACCTGTTACCTGGAAGTGCCTTGTATGTGGGTTTACCTCTGTAGGTAAAGAGCCTCCGGCAGAATGTCCGGGATGTGATCATCCGAAGGAGCATTATGTAGCTCTTGATGATGGATATGCTCCTGTGGAGGATTTCTGATTTTGAAGTTTTAATCAATGCCGTCGAATCAGGCTGCTGCGTTGCTGTGGCCTCATCCGGCGGCATTGATTTGTAGCCAACAGTTAATCGGCATCTCTCCACGCGGGGAATTTTTCTCTGAATGCCTGCAACTTTCCGTAATCGAGTCTTGCATATAATATGCCTGTAGCTTCATCGCGGATTGCCAGATCTTTACCTTTGAAGTCAAAAGCATGTGTGTCGCCGTCATAGGCTATGTCGTGATCATCCGTTCCCGAGCAGTTTACCCCTGCCACGTAGGCTTCATTTTCAATGGCGCGAGCCTGTAGAAGCAGATTCCAGGCGTTGGCGCGCACCTTGGGCCAGTTGGCTACACCTATAAGCAGATCGTATTCATTCATGCGGTTTCGGCACCAGATGGGGAATCTGATATCATAGCACACAATCATGGCGATGTTCCATCCGCGGAATCTTACGTTCATTCTTTCATTGCCGCGAGAGAAGATTTTATGTTCCCCTGCCATTGAGAAAAGGTGGTGTTTATCAGCAAAAGTCTCCTCTCCGTTAGGCTCGATGAAGAAAGCACGGTTGTAGAGCAGACCTCCGGAATCGGCAATGAAAGATCCGGCTATTGCTATGCCTCGGGCTTTGGCTATTGCCTTTACAGTATCTATAGTCTTTCCTGTGTTGCGTTCAGCCAGCACACGTAATTGCTCCTTGTCACGGCCGGTGATAAATCCGGTGGAGAATGTCTCAGGAAGAATCAGCAGGTCAGTCTCCGAGTGCAGATGCGAAGAAATATCTATTAAAGTATCGATATTGGCAGCCTTGTCTCCCCATTTTATTTCTTGAGGAAACATGGCTATTTTTAAATCGGTAGGTGTCATAAATAGCTGTTATGCGTTGAATTTTTCAGGATATCGCGCACAATTGCCATAGGCGGAATAATATTCCTTTACGCGCTTCAGATCGGCTTCAGGGTCACCTGTAGGCTGCATTTCATCTTTTATTGTCACAAGCCTTCGCCGATAGTCGATAATTCCTAATTGCACCGGCACTCCGGCGCCGTAGGCAATGCGCAGGAATCCCGTATGCCATTGAGTGACTCCGGCGCGGGTGCCTTCAGGAGTCACAGCAAGGTTCATATATTTTCTTTTGCGAAAGTCATTAATGAGAGTCCGGGTGAGATCTCCGCTGCGATGTCTTGGCACCGGGATTCCTCCCAGACTTTCAAAGAGATATTTTAGCGGAAAACAAAACCAGGATTCTTTCATCAGGAAATTGGCCTTGCGCCGCAAAGATTGATAAGCGAATAAGCCTATAGGGAAATCCCAGTTGGAAGTGTGAGGCGCCACACATATCACGCATTTGTCTCTGCGCGGCGCAGTGATTGCCACTTTCCATCCGGCTCGCTTAAGAATCCATCCGCATAAATTCATGGCAGAGTTCAAGCCTTGGCTTGTGATGAAGGCAGCGCGGCATTAAATTTCTTCAGAGCAGCATCTATTGACGCAGAGAACTCCGTGTTGATCTTATGATACATGTCATGGAAGAATTTCTTTCGCGCAGCGCGATATGCGCGATTATTGGCAAAGGCACGCCTGGTTTTGTCATATTTAATGTTGCTCTTCATGACAGCGGCACATCCGGCGCGCAGCATTTCGATCACAGCCTCATCGATTCCTTTTACATTTGCTCCTTCAATAGAATAGGCGGCAAATGTCATGTCAGATATTATGTTGTCACACACCGTGTTGATGTATTTCTTGAAATCTCTTTTATTAGTCATGTCGATTGTAAATTTGGGTGTTAATGAAATTTTTTGCTAATATAATAATTTTTAATCACATAAGGCGTATCTTATATTGAAAAAATCAAATTCACCGCGATTTCTTAACTTGCATTACGTGTTGTTTCTTTTGATTAAGTTTCTATCTATTATAGATTTAATTGGTTTGGTATGTGTTATAATGTATAAGGTGATACCTCCAATAAGCGATGCGCTCCAAAGGCCAAGTTAATGCCTCTTTGGAGCACATCATCGAAATCATAATGCAAACTAAAAACGAATGCTGAATGTAGAGCGTTCATGTCACGCTCCCATTATTCCACAGGAAATAACTCATACATTACATCCGTATCACGATACTGATTAATCTTTCCATCTTTAAGCAGACGCAGTATTGCAAAACATAATTGGGTCTCCGTGAGACCACAAATTCTAAGTAGCTCTCTATATGTGTACTTGCAACCGATACACATTTTATCAAGTAAAAGCTTGCTGTTTAGAACAATCGAATCCATATGTCCTGATATTACACGTAACATAAGAACGCACCACACATAAACTTTGTTCAACTCTCCATATCAATTATAATAATTAAGAGCTTGAAGTCATATTAACTTATTTTAAACATACAAAATACAATAAGTAACTATTCAGCGGACACGCCGATGTAGTCGCCGTTTAGAAAAGGGCGAGGATTGCGTTGTAGGGCGAGTTGCCGTGCTTCTTGGTTGTCTCGACGATTGAATGCAGATCCATAAAGGCATCGGCACCGAGGTCTGAACGGAAGCAACCGGAGTTTTTGAGTTTGATTTTCAACTTTCTTATTCCACGTTCTGAGGCGTTGTTGTCCGGCGGTATTGCCGGGTCTCGTAGAAAGTTGAAGATGTAGTCACGGCATTTCAGCAAGCCGTTCTTGAAAGTGGTAAACTTTTCGTTGAGCCTTGATAAATTTTCATCAATGTATAATCGCGAAAACGAAACGTGCAACTTTCAAAAACGAAACGAGCAAAACTTCTCTTTTTTCGCTTCCTTTTTTCTCTTATACTTTCGACCGCTTAAACATCAATTAAACGCTGATTAAAAGCCTTTCAAACGGGCTTAAAATCAGCGTTGTTTTTTGCCTTTTTCACACGTTCAGTTCAAACCTTACAGCTTCATTTCCGGCCAAAAGTTCGCGCGTTCTCTCTATGTTGTTGGCATAAATGTGAACGTTTCCCAGGTTCAGAGTGATAGACTTTAACGGCACTTCGATTTGCCGCGCTATCAAATACAAATGGTAAATATCAGCCGGCAAACCTAAATTTGCGTCGCTGCTTCTCTGGTAAGCTGACAAAACCAATTCGCCGTCCTCAATCTGGAACTGAATGAGGCTTAAACATGGTGCTTGATTGGTTTCCGCACCTGTTGATCCTAAGAACAGCACATAATTTTTGCTGTTCCGTTTTTCTCGGTTAATCTGTTCAATCAAAGCCGGCAATTTCTCAAAATAGGTCGGATAACTGTTTATGAGAATTTGCCCGCAATAATCCCACCAGTTTATCCCGGCTTCTCGGTACTTGGTCAGGTCTTTTTCTCCTGCCATAAACAGGCTCAGTTCGTTGCGCAGCTTTTTGCGTGCGATGTTGTGACCCTCGAAAATTTCCAGCAGGTCATAAGGCGACAAATGCAGCTGCTCATTGAGCAAATAAATTATGTCGCCCTTTTTATTGCTCTGTCGTTTGCCGTGCTGCAATATCTTGCCGAGCATGGCGTAATACTTGTTTCGTGTCATTCGGCGCGAATTTAGCCCGTTTCTGTGAGTTCTGGGGCATTTCTCGGCCGCATCATAGTGAAGCTGCTTTGCAGTCGGCCGCCAAACGCTTCACAACATCGTAAACGTTGCGCTCGCTCATGCCATATTGCTGAGCCAGACAGGCGACAATATAGCAGACCTTTTCGCCGCGCTGTTTGGCTTCACGGTAGTCCTCAAAGAGGGCAACATATTTATGATCCGACGGCCTTACTCCGGATTTTTCCAGCGTTTCAATCACTCCACCGCATAATTTTAATGCTTCGTAAA
>CAJTTA010000060.1 GCA_910579305.1 uncultured Muribaculaceae bacterium | reverse complement strand
GTCCGACTTATACCCCAAAATTCGATGTTTTCAAATTTTTGTCATGTACTTAAAAATCTGCCTGAGAATGCAGAGAGTTACAGATTGTCTCTTCACTATGAAGGTAATGCCGCAGATTTGGTGGAGACTATAAATGAGACTCTGGGTACAGAGATGAAGATAAAAGACCAATGAGGAAGATTATTTTATTCATGATGCTTTTGTGCGTCTCGGCCATCTCCTCTGCTCAGAAAGTGACTGTGAGCGCAGTAAATCAGCCTGCAGCCCAGGTCTTCCGCACCATCATTGCGCAGACAGGCAAGAATTTTGTCTATTCGTCCGACCTGCTCAGAAATGTGAAGGTATCGGTGAAGGCCCATAACCGTCCCTTGAAGAAAGTGCTTGCCGAAATGCTGCGTGGCACGGGTATTGACTTTAAGATAAAAGGCCGGAATGTGATACTCAAGTGCAAGACTCTGCCGCTTCCGGAGCGTCCAGCATCCCGCAGGCGGAAGGCGCCAGTATATGAGGCGGAAGACACAGTGACTGAGCTCAACGAAGTGATTGTTGTGTCGAGGCTTGAGGCTTCGACAGTGGAGACGGGAGAAATAGGAGCGAAGAAAATCACGGCGGAGGAGGTGAAAAACATTCCCTCATTGTTTGGCGAGAGTGATGTGATAAAGGCAGTGCAGATGCAGCCTGGAGTTATCGAGGGTACGGAAGGTATGGCCGGCATGTATGTACATGGAGGCAATGCCGATGAAAACATGTATATGCTCGATAACGTGCCGTTGTATCAGGTGAATCATTTCGGAGGATTGTTCTCTGCCTTTAATACTGACGTGATAAGGTATATTGATTTTTTCAAATCGTCAGTTCCGGCAAAGTATGACGGTCGTCTCTCATCATTCATGGATGTGAGGCTGAAGAACGGACAGCCGGAAGGACATCATGGCTCCGCACGGCTCGGCCTCACATCGGGAGCTTTTAATATTTCAGGCCCGATAGGGGAGAATACATCGTATCTCATAGGCTTGAGGCGTTCATGGTATGAGGTGCTCTCTATTCCGCTGCTGGCTCTTGTGAATGCGTCCACGGATGAGGAAAAGATAAAGTTCAGATATAGCTTTATGGATCTTAATGCCAAGGTGTCCCACCGCTTTACAAAAGATCTCAATGCGTTTGTGAATGTATATTTTGGAAATGATGTGCTCAAGACCGGTTCTGAAGATAAGGTCGATTCCGGCTCTGACTGGTATAGCAAATATAAGTTTGACCTCATGTGGGGCAATATCTTAGCGCAGTTGGGACTTAATTACAGAATAGCCCCTGATCTTACGGCAGAATTCACAGCTGCTTATACCCGTTGCTTCTCAAGCTTGAGAAACGATGAGCTTGATCAGTATCATTATTCTGAGACGGTTACTGAGACGCACAACATTATGAAGACTGTGAATAACGTGAATGACTGGATTTTTCGTGGAGACTTCGATTGGTCGCCGAAGGGAAATTACAGAATGCGCTTTGGCGCTAATTATGTGCGTCATTCATTCTTGCCACAACGCACATCGAGGGCTTATACATTCAATGATACGCATATTACCTCACGAGATTCCACGTGGGCCTATGGTGCGGACGAACTTAACGCATATATGGAGCACGATTGGAGAATTTCTGAAAAATGGCGTATTGACGCAGGGGTGCATGGTTCTTTGTTCCATATAGACGGGAAGACGTATCACGGCATTTCTCCACGTTTGTCGGCTGCCTGGCGTCCGGCCGAAGGGTGGGCCTTGAAAGCTGCATATTGCCACACGGTGCAATATGTGCATCAACTTGCGCAGAGCTATCTTGCATTGCCCACCGACCAGTGGATACCTATATCAGGTCACTTCAAGCCTCAGACGGCCGATAAAGTGTCACTTGGCCTTTATTGGCAGTCGGCCGACGGACAATTGCGCGCATCAGCCGAGGGATACTATAAATCCATGAATCATCTCATAGAGTATGCCGATGAATATTATCTCAGGCCGCCACTTGAGATGTGGAACGCCCGGCTTACATCAGGGCGCGGCATTGCCAAGGGTATAGATATTTCAGTGGAGAAATCCATGGGAAAACTCACTGGTCATGTGGGGTATTCGCTCGCATGGGCCGACCGCACTTTTGCAGAGAAAAATGGCGGACGCACCTATCCTGCTCGCTTTGATAACCGCCATACCATAAATGTTACACTCCATTGGGATATCAATGACAAAGTGCAGCTCAACGCCGCCTGGACAGGCCATTCAGGCAATCGCTTCACACTATTGCCTCAGGTGTGGACTGCTCCAGGATTTGGCAGTCAATATCAGTATGACGGCGATGAAGTGCCCCTTATAGCAGGCATAAACAATTATCAGCTTCCTTTCTATCACCGCCTGGATCTTGCCTGCACGGTTAGAAACAAGCGCGGATACTGGACATTCGGGCTATACAATGCCTATTGCCATATGAATACGATAGCGGTGAGGCGTAGCTACAGAACTGAAGTGGAAGTGAGGCCCGATGGACTATCCTACGTATCACGTCCTGTCTTCCAGAAAGTAAAATTATTACCTGTAATCCCCTCAATATCCTATACATGGCAATTCTGAGAAATATTTGTATAGCCCTGCTTGCCGTAGTCCTTACCGGTTGCTACGAGGATTTCACTCCCGATATCGATGTAAAGCCGGTGCTTTGCATGAATTCTTTAATCACTGCCGGCAGGCCCATAGAGGTTGCCGTGACCAGAACAGTTTTATATACCGATGAAAATCAGGATTTCACGGTGAATGACGCTCGCATAACAATATATGTCAACGATGAGGCAAAAGATGCGGATTATATACCGCGGGAAGGTGACAGAATTCGCCTCATTGCTGAAAGTAATACTTATGGCAGTGCCCAGGCAGAGGTTGTGGTGCCGTATAGTGTTAAAGGCGGCTCATTCAATTGGAGGCCGTATCTGACAGATGTAAGGCGTGATGACAGCATAGGCTATGACATGTGCGCTACGATACAGTTCAATCTTGAGGCATCGCTGACCATAGATGATTCTGCGTCAGAGGAGAATTATTATAGGTTTGCCTATATATCCTCTCATCCTCATTACGGTGATGATGATATGTCCGGGCTGTCATTCCATACAGGCACGTTCAGATATGAGAGTGAGCCTATATTTGCCGAACATATAGGTGTGTTTGATTCTATGATGGGCGGAGATGCATATGGTTTCACATTCTTCACAGACCGTCAATTCAATGGCGATAACTATACACTGCACTTGCAATATTCTGATTGTCAGTACTCGGTTGCCTCTCCTGTATGGAGTGATGAGCTGCTGGATTGTGAAGTGGAATTTACATTATATTCTGTTTCAAAGAGCTATTACAATCTGGCCATTTATATGTGGCATCGTGATTATGGCTCACTGGAAGAGCTCGGCAATATCGGATTAGGAGACCCCATATGGGGCTACAGCAATGTCTCCACCGGTGCCGGAGTAGTTGCAGCGCAGTCATATACCACTTATAAGCTGAGTCTGCGTGATTTTCTGATGGAAAATCTTTCCGAAAAGAATAGTTGCCGGGCCATGGCCATGTCGTTGAGACGGAAGATATAGAAGAAAGCATGACTGTCTACGAATAATACATATATATCAGTTGTTTTTCTTAACTTTGCAGCAAACAATCAGATTGATTATCGCGTAGAAGTTATGATATATGTAAGGAGGTTGCAATATATTTTGTTGTCTGCCATGCTATTCATGTGTGGATGTATGGCACAGAAACATGCGGAAGAGCAATTGGATAAGGTTAAATCTCTTGCGCCCTGTCATCCCGAAGCCGCGGTCAAGATATTGGCTGACATGGATACCATTGGATTATCGGAAAGGCAGAAGGCATGTCGCACACTGCTGCATGCCTATATCTGCATTATTCATGCATCTCCTGTGGAACTTGATGCAGGCGACATGAAGCGATGTGCTGATCTGTTTAATGCCTCTGTCAATGAAGATGCAGTGAAATGGCTTATAGTAAAGGCGGCAATGGCCGGAAGACAGGGTGATGTCATTGCCCGCATCGAGAGCCTTAAGGATGCAGAATTTCTTGCACTTCAGGTGAATTCGGAATTTGATCTGGCCATGATCTATCAGTATCTGGCCGATGTGTACAGACAGGGTTATAATGGCACTGTGAGCGAATATTATGCAGGAAAGGCTGTAGAGATTCTAAGCAGGCTTGGATGTCCCAAACAATTGAGAGAGGCACGCATGAACATAGCGGGGGCACTTGCAGCAAAGGGCGATTACGTGGCTATGCGCGACTCTTTGTTGTCAATGAAATCCGAGGTAATGGCTGCTGCCTCCGATGGCTATAAGGTCTTCTTTCTTGATCAGCTTGCAAGAGCATATGATGAGACAGGGCAGAGCAGGGAGGCTATAGAGCTGTGGCACTCCATATATGATGGCAAGGCTATATCGCCAAATACTCTTGCTCACTGGGCGCGAGCCTATTGGAGGATAAATGATCTTGACAGTGCCTATACGCTTATACAGAGTGCCGACAGCCTCGCGCAAAGCCATACGGACAAATATCTGTGCCTCAATGTAAAATATGGTATTCTTGAAAAGATGGGCCGCACGGATGAACTGGCCGCCATTGACAGCATGCGCACGCTCGCGAGTAATGATATTTTTGAAGACCGTAAGCTTGAGCAAAGCAGCCTGGCGCTCAATAAGAAATATGATTCGGCAACGAGACAGGCATGGATTGCACTTTCAGAAGCCCGCACAAGAACGCAGGTATCAGTACTCATCGCGATACTCATATCTGTAATTGCAATCGCGATATATCTCTATTTACGCAAGCGCAATCAGTGGTTAAGAGCGGCACATGAGAATGATATATTACGCATACAGACACTGCAGAGCAACATGTTTGACAACAGTCGCCGGCAGGAGGCCATGGCATCACGGATTGCAGCTTTGTTCAATACGAGATTTGACATGATTGACGGCCTTGCTTCTTCATATTTCGAATGTAAGGACACTGGTAGAGAACAGAAAAACATTTATGCCAAGGTAAAGGAGTCAATAGCGTCCTTCTGTTCTGAAGCTGCGACACAGGACTTGGAGAATGTTGTAAATGGCTATAAGGATAATCTCATGGCACGCTTTCGCGAAGACTTTCCGCGACTCAGCAAGGCCCAATACAAACTTGCCTTATACCTTTTCTGCAGTTTCTCATTGCCATCCATAAGTATTTTCACCGGCTCAGACTTGCGAAACATCTATGTTTATAAATCTCGCCTGAAGAGCATTATCTCAAAGAGCGTGGCAGGAGGAAGAGAAGAATATCTGTCTTATTTTACCTGACCGTGGATACGTGTAGTATGATGTTAGAATAAAAAAATAAAGGGCACTTATTATAAGATAGTTACGAGTCTTAATGTAAGCTTCGGTAGTTGGCCGAGAGTGGAATAGGCGTTAATTTTGCATCATATTTTTCAAGTCAAAGTGATGAGGAATATGATGTATAACACCTAAATCTCTTATAATATGATGTTACGTTCAGTTACACTGATTCCGGCTGTATTAATGGCACTATCAGTATTATCCACCAACAATCTCACTCCAGCCCAAAAGGCATCGATCGCTACAAGATTTGCCTCGGAGGTGAAGTATAATTATGCCGGTTACGGCCAATTCTCTCAGGATTACGACAGCATATGTCGGGCAGAGTTGCAGTCACTTGCAGAGACTCCGAATGATGAGGATTTTGGCAGGCGTCTGCTTCTGTTGGCCCATAGGCTAAAGGACGGGCATACGAGTGTGAGCTGGAATGCAGATGTCTCCGTGGCTCCATTTCTAACGAAGCGCATAGGCGACAGAGTGTTTGTTTCCGAGGTATTCTCCGATGAATATAGAGGCAAGGGAGTGGCGAGAGGTACGGAAATATTGCAAATTGACGGAATGCCAGTCATAGAATATGGAGAGAAGAATGTGGCGCCGTATATTCCCTCATCTACTCCGCAATGGTCGGCATTCTACCCCTTCAGCAGCATCAATCTCACTAAAGGCGAAAGAGGACTGCCTCTCACCATTACATTCAAGAATCGTAAGGGCAAAAAGTTCACTCTTACCGATCATCGCGATTCTCCATGGAGCATCATCAATCCGGATATGAGTATGAAATTTGATGTGTTGCAGGGTAATATTGGGCTCTTGAAGATACCGAGCTTCAGGGCTTCCTGCTTTGATGCGCAAGCATTCACCGACCTATTTGAAAAGCAAATCCTGCCGACGGAAGCTCTTATTATTGACATAAGAGATAATAATGGTGGCAACAGCCAGATAGCAGACTTTATAATGCAGTTTATAGCCCATGACTCTATCCCGCAGGGAGCCTGGACTCAGCCCGAGTATAAGGCATCATTCGCCTCCTGGGGACAGAAGTGGCATACCGATACGGTGGAGTCTCAGTCTTTGATTCCATTCCATAAGCAATATCCTGATTTACCTGAATACGACAAGCCTATTATTCTGCTCGTGAATAGCGGTACATTTTCCGCAGCGGAGAATTTTGCCGTATTGTTCAGAAATGCAGAGAGAGGAAAGATTGTAGGAGTGCCCACAGGTGGAAGCACCGGCAATCCTATAATGATTGATCTCGGGTGGGGATATTATGGCGTGATATGCACCCGTCATGAGAAATTGGCCGACGGAACAGAGTTTATTGGTGCAGGCATTCAGCCGGATGTAATCGAGGAGGAGACGGAAAGCTTTTTCTTCGGGAAAGATAACGTGATAGAGGCTGCATTGAAAGAGCTTCGTAAGTAGAGCCAAGTGATATATGAATGCGACCGCGCCTTCGCAGGAAATACAGCCTGCGAAGGCGCGGTTATGTAAATACGCGAGTTCGGGATAAGAAATGCTATAAAAAAGTTGAACCGACAGCTTGAAA
>CAJTTA010000059.1 GCA_910579305.1 uncultured Muribaculaceae bacterium | reverse complement strand
GTTCGAGCCATGCCTTTTTGCCATCTTCAAGTTTTATCGGACAGCAATAATAAAATATGCCCCGCGCCTGTTTTCTCAGGCTCGGGGCATAGGGTATTCAGGCGCTTCAGAGGGAAATCCTCTTAAGCGTATTTCCTCTTTACTTGAGGGGCTTGATGTCGAGCTTCACGGGCTTGATCATGTTCTCGGGCAGGAGGATGAAGTCGAGGTCTTCCTTGGAGAGGATGCCATGCTCGAGCACGAGGTCATAGACGCTGCGGCCGGTGCTGAGAGCCTCTTTGGCAATCTCGGTGGAATGGTCGTAGCCTATAACAGGGTTGAGGGCGGTCACGATCGAGATGCTGTCGCGTACGTAGCGGTCGCAACGGTCGACGTTGGCCGTGATGCCGGTGATGCAGCGGGAGAGCAGAGTGTCGAGGCCGTTGCACATGAGGTCTACCGACTCAAAGTCGCACTGTGCCATCACAGGCTCCATGGCGTTGAGCTCCATCTGGGCTGCGTCGCCGGCCATTGTCACGCATGTTTCGTTGCCCATCACCTTATAGCATACCTGGCTCATCACCTCGGGAATTACGGGATTGACCTTGCCGGGCATGATCGATGAGCCGGGCTGCATGGGGGGCAGGTTGATCTCGCCGAGGCCGCATCGGGGGCCGCTGGAGAGAAGACGCAGGTCATTGCATATCTTGTTGAGCTTGACAGCCAGGCGCTTCAGAGCGGCAGCATAACCTACGAGGCAGGAAGTGTCGGAAGTAGCACCCACAAGATCCTGCGACAGGCTGAACTCAAAGCCTGTGATTTTGCACATGGCGGCCACACATTTCCCGGCATAGCCGGGTTCAGCCGTAAGACCGGTGCCTATGGCCGTGGCTCCCATATTGACAGTGAGGAAATCGGCGGCAGCCTCATCAAGATGCTTGATCTCATCTTCAAGAATGGAGGCAAAGCCGTGGAATGTCTGGCCGAGAGTCATGGGCACTGCATCCTGCAGCTGAGTGCGTCCTATCTTGAGAATCTGCTTGAATTCCTCGCCCTTGTCATGGAGAGCCTTGATGACCGGCATGAGGTGTTCTTTCAGGCGCATGTTGGCGAGCCAGAGTCCCACGTGGATGGATGTGGGATAGGCATCGTTGGTCGACTGCGCGCAGTTCACGTCATCGTGTGAGGAGAGATACTCATACTCACCGGGGTTATGGCCCATGAGCTGCAGGCCGCGGTTGGCAATCACCTCGTTGGCACACATGTTGGTAGTAGTGCCGGCGCCACCCTGGATCATGTCGATGGGGAAGTGAGCGTCGAGCTTGCCGTCGATCATCTCCTTGCACGCGCCTATGATGGCCTGCTCCTTCTCGGCGGAGATCACACCAAGCTCACAGTTGGCCATAGCGGCAGCCCATTTGGTGATAGCAAGGCCCTTGATGAACTCGGGATAGGCAGAGAGGCGGAAATTGCTTATCTGGAAATTCTCTATGCCACGCAGAGTCTGCACGCCATATAGGGCTTCGTTGGGAATCTCACGCGAGCCGAGCAGGTCGGACTCGATTCTGAAGTTCTTTTCAGTGTTAGTCATGATACTTGAATCTGTTAGTATTGATTGTATTTATGGTATTTTTGATTTAGCATTCATGGTGTGAGGAGAGAAGATGTGGGGCCGTTCAGGCGATCACACAAATGTGTCGGTGATCGCCTGAATGGCCTTGCGCGCAGGCACGAGGTCATAGAGTATGGCATGCACGCAGTTCAGTATCGGCATGTCCACACCCATCGTCTTGTTGATCTCATGCATGCACTTGGTGCCGTAGTATCCCTCGGCCACCATCTCCATCTCCATCTTAGCGGCCTTCACCGAATAGCCGCGCCCTATCATGGAGCCGAAGTTGTGGTTGCGGGAGAAGCGGGAATATGCCGTGACAAGCAGGTCGCCGAGATAGGCCGAGTCGGTCACGTCTCTGTCAGGCATTGGGCTGGCCTTGTCGATGAAGCGGCGCATTTCCCTCACGGCATTGCTTATGAGCATGGCGCCGAAGTTGTCTCCGGTCTTCATGCCGTGGATTATGCCAGATGCAATGGCATATACGTTTTTCAGGACTGCGGCATACTCTATGCCGTCGACATCGCTGCTTAATATCGTGCGCATGTTCTTGCCTGCGAGGCAGCGGGCAAATCCGGCGCAACGGTCGCGGTCATGACAGCCTATGGTGAGATAGCTGAGTCGCTCCAGGGCCACTTCCTCGGCATGGCAAGGGCCACCTATGACTACCATGTCCTGAGGATTGCAGCCGTAGCGGTCTTCAAGATAACGGGTCACTATCTTGTTCTCTTCCGGCACGATGCCTTTCACGGCCGTAGCTATCGTCTTGCCCTTGACGGGCACCGTGATGCCGTCGACTGTGGCCTTGAAATAAGGCGAGGGAACGGCTATTACAAGAGTGTCGGCCCAGTCGCACACCTTATTTATATCGGAGGAGAAATGGATGCGCGACGTGTTGAAAGCAACGTCGGTGAGATACATGGGGTTGTGGCCGAGACGCACGAATTCCTCTATGCGCTCCGGTCGACGCTGATACCACATTATGTGCTCCGTGTTGCCAAGCAGAAGCTTGGCAAGGGCCGTGGCCCATGAGCCGGAGCCTATGACCGCTATGTTGCCTGCCTTGATGGAGTGATTGGCCATGATGACTTATAAGCAGATGCTATGGTATATGTTTTAATTATTCTCAGGCTCCCCGTTGGCATTTTCCTCGGATTCCTCGGCCTTCTTGGCCTTGACCTGCGGACGCATCTGCGGGAAGAGGAGCACTTCCTGAATGGTGGTCTGCCCTGTGAGAAGCATGGCGAGACGATCCATGCCTATGCCCATGCCGGAGGTGGGCGGCATGCCATATTCAAGAGCGCGGATGAAGTCATGATCGATTATCATGGCCTCGTCATCACCCTTGTCGGCCAGACGCATCTGCTCTACAAAGCGCTCGTACTGGTCGATGGGGTCGTTCAGCTCGGAATATGCGTTGGCCAGCTCCTTGCCTCCCACCATCAGCTCAAAGCGCTCCGTAAGCTCGGGGTTGTCGCGATGGCGCTTGGTGAGCGGCGACATCTCTATGGGATAGTCAGTGATAAATGTGGGCTGGATGTAAGATGCCTCGCACTTCTCGCCAAACATCTCATCGATTATCTTGCCCTTGCCCATGGCCGGATCTATCTCTATGCCCATGCCCCGGGCGGCGGCGCGGAGCTCTTCCTCGCTCTTGCCTTCTATGTCGAAGCCGGTGTGGTCGAGTATAGCCTGACGCATGGTCACGCGCGGGAACGGAGCCTTGAAGGAGATGGTGTGGTCGCCATACTGCACCTCGGTCGTGCCGTTCACGTCGAGCGCTATCTTCTCAAGCATGCGTTCCGTGCAGTCCATCATCCAGTTATAGTCCTTATAGGCCACATATATCTCCATGCACGTAAACTCCGGATTGTGGGTGCGATCCATGCCCTCGTTGCGGAAATTGCGCGAGAACTCGTAGACACCGTCGAATCCTCCCACGATAAGGCGCTTGAGGTAAAGCTCATTGGCTATGCGCAGGTATAGGTCAATGTCGAGAGAGTTATGATGTGTCACGAAGGGGCGGGCGGCCGCGCCTCCGGGAATGCTCTGGAGCACGGGGGTATCCACCTCCAGATAGCCGTGGGCATTGAAGAAGTCGCGCATGGACTGGAACATGCGTGTGCGCTTCACGAATATCTCCCTGACGCCCGCATTCACTACGAGATCCACATAGCGGCGACGGTAGCGCAGCTCGGGATCGGTGAAGGCATCATAGGCCTTGCCGTCCTTCATCTTCACAATGGGCAGTGGCCTCAGGCTCTTTGCAAGCACGGTGAGCTTGCGGGCATGAATGGATATCTCGCCCGTCTTGGTGCGGAATACAAAGCCCTCTATGCCTATGATGTCGCCTATGTCGAGGAGTTTCTTGAATACTACATTATACATATCCTTATCCTCGCCCGGACAGAGGTCGTCGCGGCTCACATACACCTGTATGCGTCCTTCGTTATCCTGAAGTTCCATGAAGGCGGCCTTGCCCATTATGCGGCGGCTCATTATGCGACCGGCCACAACCACCTCGCGAGGAGGCTCAAGCTCATCGCTGAAAGAGCGCTTTATCTCGGCTGAGTAAGCGTCTACGGGGAAAAGGGCTGCGGGATAGGGATTTATGCCATGATCACGCAGGGCCTGCAGAGAGCCACGGCGCACTATCTCCTGCTCGCTAAGTTCTTCGATTGCCATATCTTGTCGTATATTTTCTTAAACCGCAAAATTAGGCAATTTCAATGGAATTTCAAAATATGTTTGGAGAATAGTGCGGTAATGGCTAAATTTGCATTTGCATTTAGAGAGTGTGTACCCACGTCGATCATGGAGACAAGCATCACATATGACCCCCGGGGCATGTCGGAAGAAGCGTTGAAACTGCCTCTGTGCAAAAGCATTTCGGCGCGCGTGGCCTGTCTTGACTATCTGTCGGGCAGGGATGCCCGCATGCATCTTTCCGGAAGGAGCACTGATGAGGAGGTGATCGCCGCGGCTCTCGGCCAAGGCCCGATGCATGGCATTGTGAATGTGGGAGAGTCGGGCACAGCCCTGAGGTTTCTCTCGGCCATGGCGGCTTCCACCCCGGGCCGGGAGATAACGATCACCGGCGCAGGCAGCCGCATCATGCATCGGCCGATGGCTCCGCTTCTTGAAGCCTTGCAGGCACTCGGTGCGCCGGCCCCGGAAGTTGCCGGCGACTCTCTGTGCATACGGGGAGCGCGACTGCACTCTCGGGGAGAAATAACGCTTGACGCGTCAGGGAGCTCACAATATGTATCGGCGCTGCTGCTCATAGCCCCGGGCATCGAAGGAGGCCTTCGGCTCCGGCTCTCAGGGCGCCCCGTATCCATGCCATACATATCAATGACCCTCAGGCTCATGGAGGCTTATGGAATCAAGGCTGACGCTTATCCGGAAGAAAGGCTCATCATTGTGCCTGAAGGCCGATACACAGCTCCTCAGGAATACATATGCGAGCACGACTGGAGCTCGGCATCCTATTTCCTTGAGCTCGCACTGCTCTCAGGAAAACACCTGACGCTGCCCCATCTCCCGGCGCGGGATAGCTCCTTGCAGGGCGACAGCGTGTGCTCCGAGATTTTTGCCTCACCCGCTTTTCACTGCAACACAATGCGGCTTGAACGCGACATGAGCGCATGTCCCGATCTGGTGCCTGCCGTAGCAGCCGCCTGCGCCGGCAAGGGAGTACCTTTCAGGATCTCAGGCATAGGGCATCTACGCCACAAAGAAAGCGACCGCATAAAGGCTCTATGCGCGGAATTGGGCAAAATGGGAGCCATGATCTCAGCGGGCGATGATCATATGGAAATGGATCATGTCCGCACCCTCACCCCTCCCCGGCTTCCTCTCTGCTCTCACGGCGACCACCGCATAGTGATGGCACTGACCCCCCTGAGCGCCGTGGTGACGGGCATACGATTTGACTCGGCATGCGAGGAGACAGCCAAATCCTTCCCCGGCTTCTGGAAGGAAATGCACAAGTGCGGCATCGCACGCTCAGTAAGACAGAAGCTTTTTTTACCCACAACGTAAATGGATATACTTCTTTACCCGTTTTTCCAGCGCGCACTGGCCGGCGTAATACTTATTTCAGTGGCCGTGGCCATAATCGGCACATATATCATGAGCAGAAGGATGGTCTTCATCTCAGGAGGCATAACCCACGCATGTTTCGGCGGCCTGGGCCTGGGCTACTTTCTCGGCATCAACCCCATCGCTATGGCGGCTGCCGCAGCTGTGGCTGGAAGCCTGGGAGTAGAGTGGCTCACAGCACGCAGGCGCGTGAGGACTGACTCGGCAATAGCCGTTGTGTGGGCCGTGGGCATGGCGCTCGGAATCCTTTTCATATTCCTCACCTCGGGCTATGTGCCGGAGCTTAATTCCTTTCTGTTTGGAAATGTACTCACCGTGACAGGCTCCGACCTCTGGATGTTTCTCGCCTATACACTGCTGCTCAGCCTCTTCTTCATCATAGGCTTCCGCACCATAGTGGCCGTGGCCTTCGACCCGGATTTCGCCACCGTCAACCGCCTGCCCGTGCGGCTTGTAAATTACACCATGACAGTCTTCGTGGCCGTAGCCATAGTCATGGCTGTGCGCCTCGTGGGCATCATGCTGCTCATGAGCCTGCTCACTCTGCCTCAGATGATCGCCGAGGTGTGGTGCCACCGATTCGGCCGGCTCGTGTGGCTCTCCATCATCATCGCTGTGGCAGGAGGCGTGGGCGGACTCTTCATAGCCTATTGGATAGGGGTGCCGGCTTCGGCCACCATTGTGCTTCTGCTCACGGCATTTTATGTCCTGGCCCGCATCATGCGCCGATAGCAAACCTCCCGGCGGCTCAAGTTGTTATCTAAGATATGAAACGCATCCTTTATCTCCTGCCTCTTGTCAGCGCGGCATTTATGGCCGGAGCCGGAGAGACTTCTCCCCTCCAGGTGCTTGAAGCCCGCGCAAGCGAAGGTGACAGCGCGGCAATGTATCAGCTCTCCTATCTGCTTGAGACCGGACGCGGAGGAATACCCGCAGACTCCACAAGAGCCGACTCACTGCTCAGGGCGTCAGCCGAACGAGGCTATCCCGAGGCATGCAATCTCCTCGGCTACCGATACTTCGGCAGCGACCCCGACAGCATGCTCATGTGGATAGAGAGGGCTGCCACAGCACCCGTCCCCTCCCCCAAGGCATTCAATAATCTCGGCTGGCTGCTGTCCACAGGAGAAGGAGGAGTGAGACGCGATGTGAAGAAAGCTCTGTACTGGTATGAGCGCGGAGCAGCGGCAGGAGTCCCCGCGGCAATGACATCGCTCGCCGGAATGCTGCTTGACAACCCGGACGTTACGCCTGATTCCCTGCGGGCGCGTGAGCTGCTCACACAAGCCGCCTCCAAGGGGTTTAACCCGGCAGGAGAGAAATTATATCTGCTCCTGCGCACTGAGACAGACACACTCTCAGCCGACTCCGCTCTTGCTCTCGGCATACAATATTTTGACCAGGGTATATACGCAGTATCCGCTCCCCTATTCATGCAGGCCGCTTCAGCCGATATACCTCATGCCGTGGCCCTGCTCGGCAACAGTTATGCGCAAGGATGGGGCGTGCCCTACGACTTCTCCCATGCCATGCACCTATTCTGGCATGCGGCATTGCTCGGCGACCCCTCGGCCCGATACATCGTAGGCGAGACGCTCCAGCAGTTTCCCGACGCCTTTGCCGATGAGCATAGCTGCGACCCGCTGCAACGCACAGCCGAAGAATGGCTTGAAAACGCCTCGGCCGCCGGCATCCCCGACGCCCGGTCAGCCATCCGCCGCCTCTCTCCGAGAGATCGCAAATAGCAGGGCAACCGCATCGGAATCTACAAAAATTATAAAGATTTAGGCATTATTAA
>CAJTTA010000058.1 GCA_910579305.1 uncultured Muribaculaceae bacterium | reverse complement strand
TCAGTTAGCGGCTTAGCCAAGGCTGAACAACCTCAAATTTTACCGAATCATTGCTTTAAGGCATAGCTACTATTGACTTCTACCGTGCATTATTTGTATATGCAATCCATGGTTAAAGAAGTGTGAATTGTAGGCCTTACAGTTCTCCTCCTCCACAGGATGCAATATCCTGGTTGAAATTACCGTTATTTAAGCATGTCAGCTTATTGCTACCCATGCAGCGCATGGTATTAGTACATTCTATTGTGTTGGTGTGGCTGCAAGCAATACTGCCGTCATTTGAACATTTACCGTTTGTACAATCGCAGTTGCTGTTTTTAGAAGGCGTGATGCTGTTCTCGCCGGCCAATACTATGGCTTGTTGGGCTACAGGCACTTCACTCTCGAACAGGGTAGAGAGAAATGTAGAGATTCTTTGATTCTGGCTCATAGACATAAAGCGTTAAGAAATTAATTAATATTGTTTATTTGTACCGCTATAGGATTGCGGTTTTGATATTGAAAGATATTCAGGATTAAATCTTGCCTTGAATAAACCTATATTCAAATCGGTTGGCTATGAGTCGATCCATATCTTTATCGGTGTAGCCGTACATACATTTGTCCGGGTCGGTATGTTCTATTGCCTGCTGGCAACATCCGCCTCCGCAGATGGGTGCTATGCGGCATGTGTGGCATACGCGTTTGGAGAACTTTGCGGCGAGGCGACATTCAAGCTGATTGTTGAACCACTCTATGGAGCCGTCTTCTTTGAGCACCCCGGCGCGGTTCTTCTCCGTGAAATCGCGGGCTGTGCAGCGGAACACATAGCCGTCATAGTTCACAAGGGCGTAATGGCGTTTGTCGCCGTAACAGGAGTTGCGCACCCTGTCGTGTCCGAAGCTGCAAGTTACGTTCAATCCGTCGACGTGGAACAGGCGCACGAGTCGCAGGATCTCTTCATCTACATCGCTCTTAGTCTCATCATCCCGATCCTGCCACACCTGTTGGAGATCAAAGCGAATGTATTTTTTTGCCTCATCTTCAAATGCCTTGAAATCTTCGATTATCGCGGGGACACTGTGGATATTGTCTTTAGTGAAATTAATGCGCACGAGCACAGGACACCCGCGAAGCGCGAGTTTGCGAATGTTGGACACAATTTTGTCATAACTTCCGGAGCCATCGGCCTTTCGTCTCACTGTGTCGTGAAGATCGCGGTGGCCGTCGAGAGTAATCTGGAAAGAAGTGTCGCTTTTGGCGAAGAATTCCATCATTTCATCGGTGATGAGATAGCCGTTGGTGGTGTAATGCACTCCTGTGTCGATGCCAGCCTCCCGGCATCTGTCAATGAGGTATTCGGTCAAAGGCCGGGCCACTTTCCCGAAACCTATCAGCGGCTCGCCACCGAAGAAACTAAGGCTGAAGCCTTTGAGCGACGGTATTCCGGATATAACTCTGTCAATCAGGCGTTTCACGGATTCAATGGTGTCTTCCTTCATGCGAGATCCTGCAAGATGGCTCTCATAACAGTAATGGCAGCGGAAATTGCAGTCGAGAGTGGGGTTGATATGAAGATGAAAAATGTCGTTGGAATGGTCATATTCCCTTATCATGTCGGTAAGCACGGCAGTTTCATCGATATCCTTATTGACAAGGGCGCCAACTCCTATGAGTTTATCTATAAGATTTCGGTCGGTAACACTGAGCAAATCATCCACGTTGAAGCTGAAATTGTCTTTGTTTATGGCAAGAAACATATCTGACAGGGCATTGTATATCAGCGCGTGCTGACTGTCGGGAAAGAGTATGGTATTGTAAAGGCTTGCTTTCATAAACGAGATTTTTCAGTTAGTGTATGAAGATCGATTTCAAGTAGGCTCTGACAATATTCAAAGATAAAGGAAGAGATTACGAGTTCTCAAAGATATATATAAATTTTTAGATTACCAAATTATTTCTAAAAATATTTTTGAAAAGTTTACTCTTAGGATGTGATTGTTAACTTATAATAAGCAGGTAGTCAATGATATATCTACAAAGATATAATTAAGTAAAATTATCAAAAAAAGATGTTTTGGTAACCTAAAATGAGTTTTAAGATTAGCATAATGTTAAACTACATATATACGCCATGCCATAATTTTGCAGAGAGTCTTCTGAACATCCGATAAAGCGTCAGGTATGTTTTTGAGCATAAGGTTGATTCTTTTGCTTAAATTTACTACCTTTGTAGCTTCTTATGCATGGCAGGAATGAAATATGTTACGGGCTGTTTAACGACAGTTTCCCGCCGGTGATGGACGGCGTGACACTCACTGTGAAGAATTACGCAGAGTGGTTCTTCGGACACGGTGTCACACCTTGCGTGGTAACGCCGCGCAATCCGGCCATGCCGCATGTGCCATATCCGGTGCTTTCTTATTTCTCGCTGCCCATAGCCTCGCGCCCCCCTTATCGCTACGGATATCCTCGCCTTGATTTCAGCATACGGCGCAGGTTGCGCGACATGCCTCTGGCCATCGCCCATGCCCACAGTCCTTTCTCGGCCGGCCGGCTCGCTCTCTATGCCTCCCGCTCAAAGGGGATTCCTCTCATAGGCACGTTTCATTCCAAGTATCGCTCCGACCTGGAGCATTCTCTGAGGTATGCCCCCTTTATGGTGAGCTGCATCATGAAGCGCATAATCAGCTTCTTCAGGTCGTGTGACCAGGTGTGGATACCTCAGAGGGAGGTGGAGGAGACTGTGCGTGAATATGGCTATGAGGGGCCTCTTGAGGTGGTGGAGAACGGCAATGACATGGCTCGTCTGGATGTGGAGGAACTGCCGCGCAATCATGTGGAGGCGAGGCGGAGGCTTGGAATGGATCCGGATGTGCCGGCGTTGCTCTTCGTGGGCCAGCATATACTGGAGAAGGGGGTGAGAGTGATTCTCGACGCTCTTTTGCTGCTTCGCGACCGAGGCGTGCCCTTTGTCATGAATTATATAGGCACAGGCTATGCGGCCGAGGAGCTGCGACGCGTTGTAAAGCGCGAGAGACTTTCGCATTGTGTGGCTCTTCACGGAGTGCTTCATGACCGCCGGCTGCTTGCCGACTATTATGCGGCTTCCGATCTCTTCCTGTTTCCATCTTATTATGACAATGCGCCTCTCGTGGTGCGTGAGGCCGCGGCCATGGGCACCCCTTCGCTCATTCCCTCGGGGAGCACGGCCGCCGGGGTGATAGATCATGGCCACAACGGCTTCCTCTGCCCGCGCACGGCCCGTGATTATGCCGAGGCCATAGCCAGCCTTTCGGTCGACCGCGCATCCCTGCGGCTGGCCGGCAGGGGGGCACGACTCTCACTGGTGCGCTCCTGGGATGACGTGATGCGGGAGGTGGCCGACAGGTATAGCGACTTAATAGCTTATCATAAACGACATGACTGACTCTACACATACCTCTCCGCCGCGCTTCATGAGCTGGTGGAAAGTGCTGCTCCCCGTGCTGATAGGACTCGCGGTGGTGGGCTGGCTCTTCTGGCGCGACGCGCGCGCTCATGATCTGGGCGATGTATGGCGGGAAATATCCTTCACGCCCCGAGTGCTGGCATGCGTGGCGTTGGCATGGGTCTTCATGCTGGGCAGGGATTTCGGGCTTTCATGGCGTTTCCGGGCGCTCACGGACAGAGCCTTGTCGTGGAAAAAAGCCATAAGGGTCAACATGCTCTGTGAGTTCACCTCCTGCATCACGCCCTCGGCCGTGGGGGGGAGTTCGCTAGGCATGGTCTTTCTCAACCGGGAGGGGATTGAGCTTGGGCGTGCCACCACGCTCATGCTCACCACGCTGTTTCTCGATGAATTGTTTTTCGTGGTGTCGTGTCCCATAGTGGTGCTGCTCACACCGGCCGGCGAGCTCTTCACTTCCGGCAGCGGGGCGTTTCAGACCGGGCTTCAATATACATTCTGGACTGTCTACGCACTCATCACTGCCTGGACTGCGCTGCTTCTGTGCGGCATAATCATCTGGCCCCGTGGCATACATGCGCTCATCACGCGCCTCTTCCGCCTGAGGCTGCTCCGCCGCTGGCGGCACCGGGCCTCGGAGCTTGCCGACAATATGGTGAGCACATCAGCCTCTCTGAGAGCAAAGCCATTCCTGTTCTGGCTGGAGACATTCGGCGGGACGGCTCTCTCCTGGACTTCCCGCTACCTGGTGGTCAACGCTCTGTTTCTTGCCTTTGTGCCCTCGGCCATTGCCGAGCAATGGCTCATACTCGCGCGTCAGCTTGTGGTGTGGGTAGTGCTCATGGTGAGTCCCACGCCCGGGGGAGCGGGCCTGAGCGAGTGGCTCTTCACAGAGTTCTACGGCTCTCTCATCCCTTCGGCAGCCATGGCCCTGCTCATGGCCGTATTCTGGCGTATAATCTCTTATTATGTATATCTTGTGATAGGTGCTCTGCTCGTGCCCCGCTGGCTGAGAGACGCCTTTGGCAGGAAAGAAAAGATTTCCTCTTAAAAAATGAAGTACCTGGCAATTATTCCGGCCCGATATGCCTCTACGCGGTTTCCGGGCAAACCTCTTGCAATGCTCGGTGACACCGAAGTGATCAATCATGTGTGGCGACGCGTGGAGCGTGCCGGCGTGCCTGCCGTGGTGGCCACCGATGATGAGCGCATACTCCGGTGCGTGACGGGGGCCGGCGGCCGGGCCGTGATGACCCGTTCCGACCATTGTTGCGGCACCGACCGCCTCGTGGAGGCTGTGACCGCTCTCGACACCGATGCCGATGTGATAATCAATGTGCAGGGCGATGAGCCATTCATTCATCCGGAGCAGATACTCGCCCTGCGCGGGATATTCGAGAATGCCCCGGAGACCATGATCGCCACCCTCGCGCGCCCCTATCCCGAGGACGCCCCGGCCGACGCGCTTCTCGACCCCAATCTGGTGAAGGTGGTGACCGACGGTGCCGGACTCGCTCTCTATTTCTCCCGCTCGCCCATACCGTTCCTGCGGGGGGTGCCGGAGCAGGAGTGGCCGCGCCGCCACAGATATCTCACCCATATAGGCGTATATGCCTATCGCCGGGAGATTCTTCTGTCGCTTCCCTCTCTGCCTCCGTCGCCGCTCGAGCAGGCCGAGAGTCTCGAGCAGCTGCGTTGGCTTCAGGCCGGACTCGGCATCGCCGTGGCCGAAAGCACGCATCCCACTGTGGGTATCGACACCCCGGCCGACCTTGAGCGCGCCAGGGATTTTCTTAATAATAATTGTTTAAACGATATTGCATTATGAATGACGAGAACAAGGAATTTGAGTACAAAGGTCTTATAATCAATGGCTTTGCCATGATTTTCTTCATCCTTATCCTCATTCCGGCTCTTATGCTGGCGCTGGGTCTGGCGGGCAGGGATGAGAATCTGTGGCTATCAGTGGGCTGCAATGTGCCGCTCTTCATCCTCTTCGTGCTGGGCTGTAGCGGATATTTCACCCAGGAGCCCGGCGAGGCGCGTGTGATGATATTCTTCGGCCGATATGTGGGAACCTGCCGCCGTGTGGGCTACTTCTGGGTCAATCCGTTCCTCACGCGCCGCAAGCTCTCGCTGCGTCTGCGCAACATGGACATAGAGCCCATCAAGGTCAATGACAAGGTGGGCAATCCCGTGCTCATAGGCATGGTGCTCGTGTGGAAGATACAGAACACTTACCGTGCCGTCTTCGACATAGACTCGGCCTCTCTCGGAGCCAATGCCGGCGTGAGCGCCAAGGCACTCGAGCACTTCGTGCGCATACAGAGCGACGCCGCTCTGCGCGAGGTGGCCGGCCATTATGCCTACGACAACACCGGCTCCCACTCCGATGAGCTCACTCTGCGCGACGGCGGCGACGCCGTGAGTGAACTGCTCGAGCGCAAGATCAACGAGCGCCTGGCCATGGCCGGCATGGAAGTGGTGGAGGCCCGCATCAACTATCTGGCCTACGCCCCCGAGATAGCCGCCGTGATGCTGCGCCGCCAGCAGGCCGCCGCCATCATCTCCGCCCGGGAGAAGATAGTGGAAGGCGCCGTGAGCATGGTGGACATGGCTCTCGCCAAGCTTGATGAAGACGGCGTGTGCAATCTCTCCGAAGACCGTCGCGCGGCTCTTGTGAGCAACCTGCTCGTAGTGCTCTGTGCCGACGAGCCCGCGCAGCCGGTGCTCCCCACCGTCTCCTGATCCTCCATAGAGTGCAAGTTGCAATATTATCGCTGATCGGGCGTTATTTTTATAAACACTCTTGAATCATGGCTTTTCGGCTTGGCATCATTCTCCTGATTTCTATTGCGAGTCTCAAGGCAGCCGCGGCTTCCCATGCCCGGCAGTCTTCCGACTCTTCCGCGGCTTCCGGGAAGGCGTGGGAAATGCTGCTGCTCTTTAATGACGATACGTCTGTTAAAATAAATGTCACAGAAGGATCGCTCATCACTTTTTCCGGCCGGGATCTCAATATGGACGACATTAATGTCGCGATCTCACGCATAAGGTGCATTAGATTCATATCAAGTCCTGATTCTGTGGTGGACGTGGTGTCGCCTGAACTGATCATAACGGTCAGACGCGATTTCATAGAGATTTCCGGCCCATTGGTAGCCTATGCCCCAATCGCCATCTATGACTTCGGCGGGCTGGAGGCGGATGTGCCCGTCAGCAGCTCCGGCACTGATTCTGTCGAAGTGGATTGCCGCTCGCTTCCGCCGGGCCATTGGATTCTAAAGGTAAACGACAAGTCTCTTAAATTTACAAGATGAAACAGAATATACTCTTTGTGGTGCTTTCGGCTATATGGACTCTGTCCGTATAGGCATCGGAGCCGGTGCCCGGTATGACCATGACAGTTGCCACCACCGATGGACGGGAGGCAGATTTCCCTCTTGCCATGGTAAGCGAGGTGACATTCAGCGAAAAGCCGGACGGATCTTATTTTCATACCCCGCTTTACGGCAAGAAAATAGGCTACCACGGCGACTCGCTCGTGGAGTCGCGCACTAACAACGGGGGCGCTTTCGCAGCGATGATAAGCGAGCTTACAGGGTCGGAGTATGAGAACAGGGCCAAGAGTGGAGCTTCAGTCGCTGTCACGGCCGATGAACGCCGCAATGTGGTGAGCGACATCGAGAGCCTGCCTGATGACCTTGACCTCATCTTCATAGGGGGCGGCGTGAATGACTTCTGGATCAATGTGCCGTTAGGCGAGTTTCCGTCGGAGGAAAAGCCCGGAATGTCTGCGTCAGCCGATCTTACCTATGCGGTGGACGAGACTACGTATACAGGTGCGCTTGAGTCGGTCTTGCGCAAAGCCATAAAGAAATGGCCTGGGAAGCCCATCGTCTACATGATTCCTCATAAGATAGACGGAGCTTACTGGGGGCGACGTGCCGACGGTCTCTCTTTCCGCGATTTTACGGAGAGGGCGCGCAAGGTGTGCATGAAATATGGCGTGACTTGCTTTGACGCGGAGCGCACGATGATTCTCAGCGGCGGCAATCCAGATCACCGCGAGCGTTATTTCTATAAGAGCGACGGCGTTCATCCCAACGAGGCCGGTTATCGCGTGTTCTATGTCCCTCGCCTGATATCCCTCTTCTCTTCGCTTGTCTATTAGAGTAGTTACAGAAAAAATGTTTTAATATACAATATTTATTAATGATTAACAATAAAATCGGGGGGGTAATGAAATAATGTTAAATTTATGAGAAAGGAGTTTTAAAGCACTTTGACTTCAGATGTTTTGTATTATCTTTGCCCGAAATTTAAGAGAGTGTTTGAATTTAAATCAAATTAAGGCTGAGAGGATTTTTTGAGGGAATT
>CAJTTA010000057.1 GCA_910579305.1 uncultured Muribaculaceae bacterium | reverse complement strand
CCCTCAAAAAATCCTCTCAGCCTTAATTTGATTTAAATCCAAACACTCTCTAAGAGAGCGTTTGAATGAAAATAATTTTTCTCACAGAGCGCTATTCTTGAATGATTTCATCAAGCTTAAGAGGGATCCGAGCGGGCTATGCTTCCGATGAGGCTTGGCTGAAGCAGTCCATTGGGAAGAAATCAAGAATCCGTCATTGTGAGACTGAATGCTTAATTCGGATGAGATTCCAACACTCTCTAAAATTAATATCGCCTTTTATTGAAACTTTGTATGCCATAGATATGGCATCTCTTTAATTATCATACACACACACACATCCTCTTGTTATTCAGATATATCCTTATATTCCCACGTGCCCACGATCGGCAATCGCGAAATTGTGGAGTGAAAGGCGAGAGAATAAATCGGAGCCGGCATCAGATGTTGACACCGGCTCCGTATAGAAGCCACACCAAAGGATGCGATGAAACTCCGACTGACAGGATTTGAGTGCTCCTCCTCGCTGTAATCCGCTGTGTCGGAAACATCCGGCAGTCTCCTTTGAGGAGTTGCGGCCCGCCATTAAGTGAGTAAGCTTGTCTCGGTATTTCATAATAATTTGATGAGTTTCCCAATCTACTTTGATGTGGTGTGAGTTAAGGCGATAGGGATTTCCGGCTCGCTTGCCGGGTGGAAGATAACACCACGTTTGCGAGGTGTTTATCTTTATAACGCAAAGTTAATAAGAAAAGTTTGAATCTCCAAATAATTCTGCTTATTTTTTTGCCGGTTGACCTGTCGGCATTGTAACAGCCTTGATACTATGCCATTGTATCGACTGGTCTCTGATACAAAAAAATTATTTCAAGCGAAGATAGGAGTAACCGAAGCGTTCGGCGGCAGCCCGGTCAAGCTCTTCTCGGAATTCAGGAGCAGCCACACTTATCATGAGTTTGGCGCGCTCAGCAAGGTTCTTGCCCATGAGGTTTACTATACCATATTCAGTCACTACATAGTTGGTCTGGAAGCGGGTAGTCACTACTCCGGCACCCGGAGTGAGCACAGGCTTGATCTTGTTTCCCCCCTTGTTGGTAGTGGCAAGCATGGCAAGAAATGATATTCCGCCTTCGGAGCGAGAGGAGCCATAGACAAAGTCATGCTGGCCTCCCACGCTGGAGAAGATGCGGGTGCCTATGGAGTCGGCACACACCTGCCCCGTGAGATCTATCTCCAGGCAGGAGTTTATGCTCATCACCTTGGGATTCTGTGCTATAACGAAGGGATCGTTAGTCCAGGCCACATCGCGGAATATGATATCCTTGTTATAATTCATATACTCGTAGAGGTGGCGTGATCCGAGAGCGAGAGAGGCGATGCTCTTCCCGGGCTCCACTACTTTCTGAGAATTATCGATCACACCGCTTTGAAGCAAAGGCAAGACACCGTCGGTCATAGCCTCCGTGTGAAGGCCGAGGTGCTTGTGATTGCTCAAAGCAGCTATCACGGCATTGGGGATGCCGCCCACACCTATCTGCAATGTAGCTCCATCGGGTATTAGCTCTGCTATATAGCGACCTATCTTTTCCTCTTTTTCTGTAGGAGTGGGGGTGGGCACCTCCACAAGCGGCTCATCCACTTCTACTGCGGCGGCTATACGGGATACATGCACCACCGGGTCTCCGTAAGAGAACGGCATACGTGGATTGATCTGAGCAATGATGGTCTTGGCGCATTGCACTGCCGATACAGCCACGTCGCCTGACACGCCGAAGCTTACATATCCCTCCTCATTGGGCAACGAGCAGTTGAGCATAGCCACTTCTATAGGCCATATGCCTTTACGGAAGAGATCGGGCACATCTCCGAGGAAGCGAGGAGTCATCGAGCCGTAGCCCTCATTGATCCAGCGGCGCACGGAGTTATTGACAAAGAAAGAGTCCACGAGGAAAGAATCCTTGTATTCCGGCTTGCAGAAAGGAGCTTCTCCTCTGGCCACGGCAAATCCCGTGTAGAGAGTGACGTCACGGAGTTCCGATCCTCTTTGGGCGAGTGCCTCGCAGAGAGTCTCGGGGATGGATGTGGAGCCCTGCACATAGACATGGTCGCCACTTTTTATGAGGCTCACAGCCTCTTGTGCTGATACGTATTTCATAAGATGACTGTCAATTTATGCAAGCGCAGATTTCTTCTTTATGGAGGTGAATGTGGTCTTTATGGAAACATGCGAGACGGCTTTCCAGGTTCTTGAAAGTGGTCTCATTGTCAAGCAAGGAGACGCATACGCGTATGCCGTCCTGCTGGCTTCCGGTGCCGGGCAGAGAGATGGCAGCCACGCCATATCGCAATAGCTCCGCCTGAAGCTGTGCGCTGTCAAGGCTGGGGTATCCGGCAGTGAAGAAGAATCCGTCGGAAATGGGGCATTCGCCGTCACGGTCGTAGACGATATGGAACCCGTTGCCTGTGAAGATATCTTTAGTGCGTCCGCCGCGGCGTTCATATTCGCGGCAGTCCTCCACGAAGTTCAGCCTGCCGTCGGCAGCGGCTCCCAGCATGGTGGCGAATGCGTGCTGAGCCGAGTGTGCTGTGCCCGATGAGAGTGCGTATAACACTCCGAATACAAAAGAATTGAGCATAGTGGGCATGCCGAAGAAGCGGTCAAGTTCAGGGCTTGTCATTACAGCAACATGCGGGGAGAAACAGCATATCGCTATGCGCTGGCCTGCATAAGAGAAGATCTTGGATGCCGAGAGGAGCAGGATGTAATTGTCAGTGTATTTGGCTACAGTGGGCACGAAGGGGGCCACACCGGGTTCGCCGAAGTTATTACGGAAGTCCATGCCTACATATGCGAGATCTTCCATTACGATCACATCGTATTTTGTGGCAAGACGGCCTATTATCTCCAGCTCCTCTTCCGTGAGATTGATCCAGGCCGGATTGTTGGGGATACCATATATAATGGCAGTGATATTGCCTTTGGAGAACATCTCTTCAAGTTTGGCCTCAAGAGCTTTTCCACGATAATTATATATGTCAAACGAAGCCTCTTTCAGCCCAAGGATACGTGCCTGATATCGCTGAGCGGGGAATCCCGGATTAATGAAGAGCATCGTGTCCTTAGCCGGATCGCGGTGAGCGCAGAGCAGCATGGATGCGTAACCACCCTGCATGGAGCCCACGGTGGGAATTATGCATTCCTGCGGCACATCAATGTCGAGGAAAGCTTTGAGGAATCTGGATCCGTTCTGCTTGAGCTGAGGTGTGCCTGCTATGTTGGGGTAGGTGTTGGCAATGCCTTTACGGAGCACTTCTCGCTCTGCTTCCACGCCGAGAGCATTAGCCGGAATGCCGGGATTGCCCATCTCAAGGTGCACGACTTTCTCACCTGCCATCTCCTGGAGGGCATTGGCGAGAGAGACTATCTGGCGGATAGTGGCATCAGTGATATTTTGTATGCCCAGGGATGACATCGCTTCCTGGAGCTGATCTTCGGATATTGGGAACATGTGCGGTCAAGATTTAAGGTGAAAAGCTCCTGCAAGGCAGGTCATAAGAATAACTGTCTCGCAGGAGCCTGAAGTGATGATTTATTTTTTATTCTGAGCGAAGGCAAGACCGGCGCGGAATGCTTTGAGGTTGCTTTCCACGATTTTCTCACCCTTGGCGCCGAATACAGTGCGGATTCCATCCTCGATTTTTTCGACTTCAATGTCGATGAAGGGGGCGGCGGCACCCAGAAGCACCATATTGCTTGAGCGCTGAGTGGCCACTTCTTTTGCCATTTCCTCCATGTCGAAAGCCACGGTGTGAGGCCATGCGCCGAGTTCGGCTTCAATCGCACTCATTTCGGGATAGTTGGGTATATTTACAAACGGAGCTGTAGATGTCACGATCCAGCCCTCGGGCTTGAGGTATTCCACATAGCGGAGAGCTTCCATCGGCTCGAGGCTCACGATGAGGTCGGCTCCGCCCAGAGGAATGAGGTCGCTTGCTATGGGCGATGAAGAGATGCGCAGATTGCTCTGCACGTCGCCTCCGCGCTGGCTCATGCCATGAACTTCGGCCTGCTTGATGTAGAGGTTCTCTTTGAGGGCTGCGGCACCGAGAATGGTGGCGATGGAGAGAATGCCCTGGCCGCCTACGCCGGCCAATACTATATCGGTTTTCATTGTGTGGATTCGGAGTAAAAGGTTAGAATTATTTTTTTGCAGCCTCTTTGGCCTTTGCTGCAGCGTGGCGGCGGGCTGTCTGGATGCACTCACGGCGGCACACCACTACTGAGAGGCCGGGATATTCGATCTCCTCGCGGAGCAGCGCCATGAGTTCCTCATGATTCTTGGGGAGGGCGTCAATGGTGCGCACGTGAGCCGGATCGGCTCCGAGACCTATGCATATCTGCTCGATCTTGCCGGTGCCTTGTGAATCTTGTCCGCCTGTCATGCCGGTAGTGAGATTGTCGGAGATGATGGCCACCATATTATTGTTTTCATTGATGGCATCCAGCAGCGGGGTCATTCCCGAATGAGTGAAAGTGCTGTCGCCTATTATGGCTACCGAGGGATGCTGTCCGGCATCGGCGGCACCCTTTGCCATAGATATTGAAGCGCCCATGTCGACTACAGAGTCGATTGCATTGAACGGCGACAGCCATCCAAGTGTGTAGCAACCTATGTCGCCAAACACTTTGGGGTTCTCATATTCCTTGAGCACGTCATTGAGGGCGGCATATACGTCGCGGTGGCTGCATCCCTGGCAGAGAGCGGGGGGACGAGGCATAACCACCTGAGAGGGGCCTTGCTTGGGGAGCGGATCCATGCCGAGAGCCTTTCGCACGAAGTCGGGGTTGAGCTCGCCTGTGCGGGGAAGATGACCCGAGAATTTGCCGTAGATGGGCTTGGGAGTGCCGAGCATTCCCTTGATTCTTTCTTCGATGAAAGGCTGGCCTTCTTCCACTACCAGGATGGAGTCGCACTCGCGGGTCATGCGCTCTACGAGGGCTGTGGGGATGGGATACTGGGAGATTTTCAGCACAGGGAACGGGCATCCCTGGGGGAAGCACTCCATGAGATAGTTGTAGGCTATGCCGTTGGCTATGATGCCCTTTGAGTGGTCGGTGCCGTCGGTGTAGACGTTATAGGGGCTTGTCTCAGAGGCCTTGAGGCATTCATCCCAGTCGGCGAGGAGCTGCTTGTAACGCACCTTGGAGTTGCCGGGCATGAGCACCCACTGGCGGGTGTTCTCGGGATACTTTATGGGGTTTTCTTTCCTGATGGCTCCGGCTTCCACCACACCGCGGGAGTGGGCCATACGTGTCACCATGCGCATGAGCACGGGCAGACCTATTTTTTCGGAGAAATCGAAAGCATAGGCCATCATGTCGTAGGCTTCCTGTTGGCTTGCCGGCTCAAGAGTGGGGATGAATGCAAACTGGGAGTAGAAGCGAGAGTCCTGCTCGTTCTGCGACGAGTGCATGGAGGGGTCGTCGGCGGCCACTACTACGAGACCTCCGTTGGCGCCTGTGAATGCAGAGTTGACAAAGCAGTCGGCTGCCACATTCATGCCCACGTGCTTCATGCACACGAGTGCGCGTTTTCCGCAGAAACTCATGCCGAGAGCCTCTTCCATGGCGCTTTTTTCATTGGCGCTCCAATGGGAGTGCAGCTTGCGCTCGCGGGAAAGCGGATCGAGCTGGATGAATTCGGTGATTTCAGTGGAGGGCGTGCCGGGATAGGCATATACACCTGAGAGACCGGCATTGATGGCTCCGAGGGCAAGGGCCTCGTCGCCGAGCAAGAGACGTTTGGTATTCATTATATTAGATATATAGTTAGAAATCAGGTAGCAATGAAGCGGACTTGAAACAGCATCGCTTCAAGGTGCAAATATAGCGCCTTTAATCTTAATAGCCAAATGATTCGCCAAAAAAATTTAACATAATCCGAGAGATGCAACAAAACACGTTTTTTAACGTTATACAATAATAGTGTTAATTTAAATAAAGTTCTGATTATGTCAGGTGTTTTCTACACGATACGTAAGACTTTGCGTAATTATCTCCAGGGAGGCAATATGTTGCTTGTGGCAACTGTGCTGGCTCTCCTGGTGGTGAATCTTCCTGCAACGCGCGACTTCTATAATTCCTTATGGACGCATGAGGTGGCTTTGCAGATAGGCTCTTTCAATCTTTTCAGCCATAATGGCCATCCCATGAATGTGATGCAATTCATCAATGATGCCCTTATGGCAGTCTTTTTCTTCAGCGTCGGCCTGGAGATAAAGCGAGAGGTGCTTGTGGGGGAACTGCGCTCCATGCGCAGGGCGATGCTCCCTATTCTTGGCGCATGCGGAGGCATGATAGTGCCTGTGGCTATATTCTATTTATGTGCCCAGGGCACCCCTTATGAGCGCGGATGTGCCATCCCCATGGCCACCGACATAGCTTTTTCTCTCGGTGTGCTGTCGATGCTGGGCTCGCGAGTGCCTATCTCTCTGAAGATATTCCTCACCACGCTGGCAGTGGTGGATGATCTTGGCGGCATCCTGGTGATAGCGATTTTCTACTCTGATCATATTGATGTGACAATGTTGCTGTGGTCGGCACTTCTCATAGGCCTGCTCATGCTTGGCGGTCGCATGCGCATTCAGAGCAAACTGTTTTATATGGGAATCGGCATCATAATATGGTTTCTGTTCCTTCAGGCAGGAATCCATCCCACGATCGCCGGCGTGATAGTGGCCTTCTGTGTCCCGGCCCGTCCGCTGTTCAATCCCAAGCACTATGTGCAGACAATTCGTACCAATATCTCCTACTTCGCTGCCGACAAGGATGAAACCCTTGATTCCCATACGATTCTTGATCACGACCAGCTCAACTGGCTTAAAGAGATAGAGAGTGCCTCCGACAAGGTGATATCGCCTCTTCAGGAGCTTGAAGACTCGCTGCATCCCGTGGTCAACTGGATTATTATGCCCCTCTTCGCATTTGCCAACGCCGGTATCTATCTCGGCGGACTGAGTCCGGAATCGGTTGTGTCCGGCGTGAGTCTTTCCATCATTCTCGGTCTGGTGCTGGGTAAATTCCTGGGCATTCTGAGCTTCTCATGGATTGCTGTGAAGTGTGGTGTCGCAGCCATGCCGTCGCGCACCAACTGGAAGATGATGTCTTCGGTAGCAGTGCTGGGCGGCATAGGGTTTACAGTGAGTCTCTTTATAGCCAATCTCTCTTTCGGCACAGGAGATCCTTATTTCTCCGAGCTGCTCAATGAGGCGAAGCTCGGCATTGTGGTAGGCTCCATAGCAGCCGGCGTGATAGGCTGGAGTGTGCTGCATCTTACGTTGCCTAAGACCTCCGTCACCCATAACTCCTGAAATCCTTTAATAACAATACACCTTGATCGCTATGAAAGACAGAATGAATGAAGAGGAGCGCAGGACGCTCCCCGCCGACATGTTCGGCCTCCCGGAGAGACGTGAATATCCTATGCCGGATGCGGCTCATGTGCGTGCAGCCGAGGCCTATTTCAGATATTGTCCTGAAGGGCTGAAGCCAAGGCTGGCGAGAGCGATTCTTGCAAAGGCTCAGGCATATGGCGTGTGCGTGAAAAGCCGTGAGGTGCTGGATTATGCGTCGGCTGAGGAATGACGGTTTGGTGGTTAAGAAAAAAATGCTTAACTTTGCAGTCGTGAAATTGCGGGAGGCTATGTGCGATGGCTTCCCGGAATTTCCGACATACATTTTGCGCACGTGGCGTAATTGGTAGCCGCGCTAGACTTAGGATCTAGTGTCGAGAGACGTGTGGGTTCGAGTCCCGTCGTGCGCACGTCATAAGGATAGGTGAAGAGGAATTTCCGTATGGATTTTCCTCTTCTTTTCTTTTGTGGAGATGGATTGTCAGGGCAACCGCATCAAAATTTTAGAGGATAAGCAGCGATGGGGTTGCTTCAACG
>CAJTTA010000056.1 GCA_910579305.1 uncultured Muribaculaceae bacterium | reverse complement strand
ACGACCCCCTGATTAACAGTCAGGTGCTCTAACCAACTGAGCTATTGAAGCATTTATGCAACCTTGAGTGAGGCTCGCTTGCCTCTCGTTTGCAGGGGCAAAATTACTGCTTTTTCATGAATCTGCCAAATTTTTCAGCATATTTTTTTCATCAATTAATTTTCGCGCTATCACTCAACGCATTAACTGCCTGATATACGCCTCACTTCTGAAGCGATCTTACGGGTATACGCCTCTGCTCCTGAAGCATTCAGGTGATTCGTGTCTGAAAAATAGCATCGTTTTCCCACAAAATCCCGATCCGCGCTATGATCAAATAACATCACGCCATAGGTATCAAAGATAGCTCGCACTTCAGCCGGAAGCTGCTCATCGGCCGTGGGGAAATAATACGGGGATACAGCCACTATCAGTTTCACTCCATGCTCCTTGCATTTCTCTGCAAACCTGCGTATATATTCCAGCTTAACATCATCTAAATCAACGGTCGGCCAGGGATTAGGCTCTACAAAATCTACCGGCATGTCTCCCAATGGGCGGTATCCTCGTATATCATTCTGACGGGGCCTGTAATTATCCGACATCAATTGGAGAAAACGAGAATTATACCTATATGCAGCGCTCCGCATTTTCCACTTCTCGTTTTTGTCTATTGTATGAAATACCGAATCAAGAGCCTCATTTCCCTCGCCATAAAAATAGCGTTCCCACAAAAGATACTTTGAGTTATCCGGCTCTTTCATAAAATCATACTGCCCGTATAAATCATATATTACTATCGAGGGCGTGTAGCGGGCAAGAACGTTCGTAAGCTGCATATATGCAAGAATAATACCGCTGCCGTCTTCACCACAATTATATGCCCGCACACCCAGACTATCGGCAAGCACACGCGGATCATAATGATGTATGGCCCGCGAAGAGCCAAAGACAAGCAACTGGTCTGTCATCTCCCGGTTGATATATCTATGACGCGCTGTGTCACCTCCTTTAGCCGAGGAGACAAGGCTATGGCCTGCAACGCCTATCAGCAGATCAATCCCTGCCGCAAGCAATAGAATAACGATGAGTGTTATGAAAAATCTTCGGGCTGTCATGTCAGAAATTTACATATATGAACTGGCTTGAATCAAGCACTCCCATGAGAAGTACGGCAAACACGATGGCCAGATACGTTGCCACCCGCACCACGGCGCTATTGTGATTTATAAGAGTGAACTGCGGCCGCATTTCTTCTGTAAGCTCTTTGATGAAAACTATGAGTATGGCACAAACGATAAAAACCATATCGGATACCGGGGGAACAAATGCTTGGCCCGGAGCAAAGGTAAAGATCTTGGCAATAAACTCACATGCCCCCTTAAACGTAGGCATGCGGAAAAAGATCCAGGCAAAATTCACCAGCAAGAACGTAACGGTCATTCTTAGAATCAGGATAAATCTGCCGGCAGGGCGCTTTGAGACATTGAAGAATTTCTCCACAGCCTGAAAGACGGCATGAAGCAATCCCCAGAATACGAATGTGAGATTAGCTCCATGCCAGATGCCACTCACAAGAAATGTCACAAACAGATTTATATAACTGCGAAGTCGGCCACGGCGGTTGCCTCCAAGAGGAATATATACGTAATCCTTCAGCCATGTAGACAAGGATATATGCCACCTACGCCAGAACTCTCCTATTGATGTGGAAAAATAAGGACGCAGGAAATTATTTATCAGATGAAAGCCAAGCATTCGCGCCACGCCTATGGCCATCAGCGAATAGCCGGCAAAATCTCCATATATCTGCAAAGAATACATGATTGAGGCAATAAAACATGTCGCCCCGGAAAAATATTCATATTGATTGAACACAGGATTGGCAAACATAGCCACCCTGTCGGCAAACACCGCTTTCAGGAAATAGCCCCATAGAAGCAATTTCATGCCGGCGGCAAGGTCACTCCAGTCAACAGTGCGCTTGCTTTTTATCTGAGGCAAAAGATCCGCCCCTTTGCTTATAGGGCCTGAGGCTATCTGAGGGAAAAAGGCCACAAACAACATGTAGTCAGCAAAATTACGCTCGGCCGATATGCGTGCGTAATATACATCCCACATATATCCCAAGGCCTGGAAAGTAAAAAAGCTTATACCCAGCGGCACGATCCACGATGTATGCGGCAGCTGCCGGGCTACACCCAGCATCCCTAAAAACTGCTCTGACAAATCAAGTACAAAATTATAATACTTAAAGAGTGCCAGCGGCAATAGAGCAAGCACACATCCGGCCGTCACAAGCCAGAATCTTCTTCGCCTGAGGTGACTTGCATCCGGCTGCATTGAGGCAAAGATACGTGCGAATAGATAGGTGATCAGCGTAACGCCGAAAAGCAGCAGAGTATACACCGGCTGATTATAGAAGAAGAAGGCATAGCTCACAGTCAGCAGCACTGTATTGCCCACTCGGTTGAGAAGCACGTTTCCTCTTGATTTACACAGCTGCATCGGCAGGTAATAGACAAACAATATTACCGGAATTATACGCAGAAAGCCAAAGGTGTTAAATAGCATACGTTTAATAAGCAAAAAGGAGTCATGGCAGGGTACGTTCCCGCCATGACTCCCATTGTATCAGGATGATATATTATTAATACTCATTCCAGCTCTTGATAGGCACATCATCAAGACTCAGCTCGCAGAAGGCCTGGATAAATGCCGATGCAAGCCTGGCATTTGTGATGAGCGGAATATTGAGATCCACTGCTGCCCTGCGCACTTTATAGCCGTTGCTCAACTCCTTGGGAGTGAGGTTCTTGGGAATATTCACTACAAAATCTATCTCCTTGGAGTGAAGCATGGCTATAGCCTGAGGCTTGCCGTTTTCCGACGGCATGTACACGCGCACGGAGGGGACTCCGTTCTCACTCAAGAACTCATGCGTGCCCTCGGTGGCACATATCGTGTAGCCCTTGCGATGGAGCAGTCTGGCGGCATTGAGCAAGCTCACCTTCTGCCGTAACGTGCCTGAAGATATCAGAATACTGCGATCTTTGCGGGGAATGGTGTAGCCCACAGAAAGCATAGCCTTCAGCACTGCTTCCGAAGTGTCATCACCTATACAGCCCACCTCTCCCGTACTGCTCATATCCACGCCAAGCACAGGATCGGCTCCCTGCAGGCGTGAGAAGCTGAACTGGCTCGCCTTTACTCCCACATAGTCAAGATCAAAGGCTCGTCCCGCAGTCTTCTCCACAGGTATCCCAAGCATCACGCGCGTGGCCATATCTATGAAATTCTGCTTCGACACCTTGCTCACAAAGGGGAATGAACGAGACGCACGCAAGTTGCACTCTATCACCTTTATGTCATTGTCCTTGGCAAGGAACTGAATGTTGAACGGGCCCGAAATGTGGAGCGCCTTGGCAATCTTGCCGGAAATCTTCTTGATGCGGCGCATAGTCTCCACATATAGCTTCTGAGGAGGAAACTGTATCGTGGCATCGCCCGAATGCACGCCGGCAAACTCTATATGCTCACTTATGGCATAGAGCTTTATCTCGCCATCCTGTGCCACGGCATCCATTTCTATCTCCTTGGCTCCCTGAATGAATTCGCTCACCACCACAGGATGCTGCTTGCTCACATTGGCGGCAAGCTTGAGGAAGCGTTCAAGCTCATCCTCATTGGAACACACATTCATAGCCGCGCCCGACAGCACATAGCTCGGACGCACAAGCACCGGGAAGCCTACCTCGGCCACAAATTCATCAATGGCCGACAGACTGGTCAGCTCCCTCCAGCGGGGCTGATCCACTCCTATCTCATCACACAGACTCGAGAACTTGTTGCGATCCTCCGCATTGTCTATATCTGCGGCCTGAGTGCCCAGGATGTTAACCTCAGCGGCATCAAGGCGCATGGCAAGATTATTGGGTATCTGGCCGCCTGTGCTGAGTATTACGCCATGAGGCACTTCAAGATCGAGTATATCCATCACGCGCTCATACGTAAGTTCATCGAAATAAAGACGCTCGCACATGTCATAGTCCGTGCTCACAGTCTCTGGATTATAGTTGATCATCACAGGGCGATAACCCTGCTTGGCCACCGTCATGAGCGCATTTACACCACACCAGTCAAATTCCACACTGGAACCTATGCGGTAAGCACCTGAGCCAAGCACCACTACAGAGCGGTGATCGCCCGTATAGGCCACATCATTATCCGAGCCATTATAAGTGAGATAAAGATAATTGGTCTGTGCAGGATATTCAGCAGCAAGAGTATCTATCTGCTTCACGACAGGAATTATGCCATGGCGCTTGCGCTCGCTGCGCACCACATCGCTCAGAGCCGCGCTCTCCCTGTGCATCCTGTCTCCATAAAGAGCACGGGCCACCTGGAAGTCACTGAAGCCCTGCTGCTTGGCGCGCCGAAGCAGCTCTACCGGCAGAGTGTCGATGTCTTCATAGGTCTCAAGCTCACGATTGGTGTGGATGATATTGGCAAGCTTCTCCAGGAACCAGCGGTCGATTTTAGTAAGCTCATGAATGCGTTCCACTGTGTAGCCTTTACGCAAAGCCTTGGCAATTACAAAGATACGGCGGTCGGTAGGCTCGGCAAGAGCCTTGTCTATATCAGGGATATTGATATTCTTGTTCTCCACAAATCCATGCATCCCCTGGCCTATCATGCGGAGACCCTTCTGGATAACCTCCTCAAATGTGCGGCCTATGGCCATTACCTCGCCCACACTCTTCATAGAGGAACCGATCTCTCGCCTCACGCCATGAAACTTACCCAAATCCCATCGGGGAATCTTACACACAATATAATCAAGCGCCGGCTCAAAGAATGCCGAAGTGCTCTTGGTCACCGAATTCTTCAGGTCAAACAACCCGTAACCCAGACCCAGCTTCGCAGCCACAAACGCCAGGGGATAACCCGTGGCCTTCGATGCGAGAGCCGAAGAACGGGAGAGACGCGCATTCACCTCTATCACCCTGTAGTCCATGCTCTGAGGGTCATAGGCATACTGCACATTGCACTCGCCCACGATGCCCACATGCCTTATTATCTTTATGGCAAGCTTGCGGAGCATATGATAATCCTCATTGCTCAGAGTCTGCGACGGCGCTACTACTATACTCTCGCCTGTGTGGATGCCGAGTGGATCGAAATTCTCCATGTTGCACACTGTGATGCAATTGTCGAAGCGGTCTCTCACCACCTCATACTCCACTTCCTTCCAGCCTCTGAGAGATTTTTCCACAAGCACCTGCGGAGAGAAAGAAAGAGCCTTCTCCACAAGGGCGATGAGCTGCTCGCGGTCATCACAGAATCCGGAACCGAGGCCGCCCAACGCATAGGCTGCCCTCACTATCACTGGATATCCCAGCTGGTCAGCCGCCGCCAATGCTGCCTCAACACTGGTCACAGCCTCGCTCTTTATGGTCTTGACATTGATTTCATCAAGCTTCTTCACGAAGAGTTCCCTGTCCTCTGTGTCCATGATGGCCTGAACAGGCGTTCCGAGCACTTTCACTCCATACTCCTGCAACGTGCCGTCTTCATATATCTTCACGCCACAGTTAAGAGCCGTCTGGCCGCCGAAGGCCAGCAGGATTCCATCAGGACGCTCCTTCTCGATCACCTTGCGCACGAAGTAAGGTGTGACAGGCAGGAAATATATCTTGTCGGCAAATCCCTCCGATGTCTGCACCGTAGCGATGTTGGGATTGATGAGCACTGTCTCTATCCCCTCTTCTCTCAGGGCCTTGAGCGCCTGCGAGCCGCTATAGTCAAACTCGCCGGCCTCGCCTATCTTCAAAGCTCCCGAACCGAGCAGGAGCACCTTCTTAATATCTTCCATATACTTTCCCGCGTGTTAAAGCAGCTTTATAAAATCATCAAATATGAACTCTGTGTCTTTTGGCCCCGAAGACGCCTCCGGATGGAACTGCGCCGAGAACCACGGCATTTCCTTGTGCCTTATACCCTCGTTGGTGCCGTCATTCATATTTACAAAGAGTGCCTCCCAGCCATCGGGTATACTGTCGTTATCCACTGCAAAGCCATGATTCTGACTCGTGATGAAACAGCGGTCGGTACCCGCCTGCCTCACCGGCTGATTGTGGCTTCTATGGCCATATTTAAGTTTATATATGGTGGCGCCGGCAGCGCGAGAAAGCAGCTGATTGCCCATGCAGATGCCGCATATGGGCTTGCCATTCTCCATAGCCTGGCGTATGTGCTCCACCGTCACGTCCGCAAACTCCGGCGAACCCGGGCCATTGGAGATAAAGAGTCCGTCATACTCAAGCGTATTGAAGTCGAAATCCCAGGGCACAAGAATCACTTTCACACCTCGGCGGGTAAGACAGCGTATTATATTATATTTTGTGCCGCAGTCCACAAGAACCACGCGCTTCTCTCCATCGCCAAATTCCTTCACCTCCCGGGTGCTCACCTTGGCTATGAGATTCTCGCGGTTGGGATCATAGAAATCCACTTCCGCGCCTCCCTCGAATTCGATTTTGCCGAGCATGCTCCCCTTCTCGCGCAGCAACTTGGTGAGCGCGCGGGTATCTATGCCGTATATGCCGGGTATGCGCTCCTGCTTAAGCCAGTCGGAAAGCGAGCGGGTAGCCTGCCAGTGGCTGGGCACAAAGCTATAGTCCTGACACACTATGGCACGGCAATGTATGTGGCTGGATTCGAAATAATCACTCATCCCGGCCTCTCCCTTGACATCCTCGGCAGGCACTCCATAATTACCCAGAATGGGATATGTCGTCACAAGAATCTGTCCTTCATAGGAGGGGTCGGTTAAACTCTCTGGATAGCCGGTCATCGCAGTGTTGAACACTACTTCCCCGGCCGTAGGCTCCTGGTCATAGCCAAAGGAATAGCCTTCAAAGCGGCTGCCGTCTTCAAGCGTGAGTACGGCCTTTTTCGGTGCGTCGGGTAATTGCATCGGGTGATCTAAGTTTGGGTTGTGCAAAATTACTAATTTTATCCCACGTGGCAAAATCTTTTCTCCACGCCCGCCCGCCCTGTTCGTGATTCACCCGGAAGCACCTGAAACACGATTCGCAAAAATCGCCGTCAATACACTACCCCTCAGACTATTATCCACATCGAATCACAATGCAGCCTCTTCTCAATCTTCTCTTCTTATATCCCTGCTCCTAAAGCAACAAAAAAAGCACAAAATCCGCGCGACGGAGCGAATGTCGCAACACATCCTCCGTCGCGCGGACTTACGTCGTGGCATTGACAAAGCGTCCTGTTACTTATTCCTTTCGGGATACTTCTCCCAAAAAGCCGCTTCCGCATCCACCGCAACCGGACGGTAAACTACGCGTTCATACGACCCTTCATCCATCTCTTCGCCGTAATTGGGAAGAAGATCCAGTGAATGATAGTAATTGAAATATCCCACCGGCAGAATACCATACCATGAACGAACTATAAGCTCATCTTCCGAGACCGACTCGATATACCACTCATCAGAAGAATCACTTACCGGCGGGAAGAATATGATACCCTTCTGTTCATCATAATTCCATGAACAAGTACCCCGTCGGCTCGGCCAACCTACGACACCGGAATACGCAACGCGACAATCCGATGCAGAAAACAACAACCCTACCGGGGTGCCAGTACCGGGAATCAACGGAGAGTACAGAAATTCATTCCCCTCCGAATCAAAATAAGCACATTCTTTCATTTGCCAAGTCTTTCCCTCAAGCATTTCCAGCAGCTCGGATTTACTCGGATATTCGCTTACCGGAGTCTCCGGCTCATCATCACTGCAGGCGCCAAGCAGCACCGCCAGCAGCAGATACATTAAATACTTGTACTTCATTTCACTGTGTATTATGAGGTTTAGATAACTTTGCACATACTTCAACGCTCCGGATACTCCTCCCAAAAAGCCGCTTCCGCATCCGCCGGCACAGGTTTATAAACTACCCTGGTAAAAGATCCTTCATCTTGATCCTCACCCAGATAACTCCAATCCATGCCATTCGCTTCCACTTCATACAAATTATTAGCAAGGATGCCAAATTGGCCTGTGAGTACCAATTCTTCTTCCGTAAGACTCTCAACCAGGCAATAATTATTCGAATACCAGGAATTAGGCTTTACTATCTCGTTAGAAAACAGAGAAAGCCGACCCGTCTTTTCATCATATATCCACTTTCTCGTGTACTTGCATTTGAATATTCGTCCACCGCGATTTATACCCGAGTCAGCAAGAAGACTCTCCGTGTCGTTGAGCATAAAGCCCTGAGGATCAAATCCGCCACCGCCTGCTCCATAATGAAAAGACAACTCATGGCCACGCGAGTCAAAATAGCTTGTTTTATTTTGTTCCCAGGTCTTCCCCAACACTATACAGGGCAACCGCATCGGAATCTACAAAAATTATAAAGATTTAGGCATTATTAA
>CAJTTA010000055.1 GCA_910579305.1 uncultured Muribaculaceae bacterium | reverse complement strand
TCAGTCGCATAGCTCGCTATGCTCCTTCCTCAACTCGCGGAATTCCCTCAAAAAAATCCTCTCAGCCTTAATGTGATTTAAATTCAAACACTCTCTAAGAGTCTGTTAATACTACTATAGGTAGCAAGCAACCTACAGATCCAAGATATTACGTCTTCAACTTGAAGACTTACTGATTGTTGTCAGATAAAGCTATAGTTCAGGCATTATCCCTGTAAATACCTAACGCCCCACGGGCATATAATGTTGCATTAGACCTCTATTATAATATACAAAAAAACTCCGAAGCAGGGCAGCTGCGGAGTTTTCATACATATTCTTATAGAATTATACTACTTTTTAGCAGGCTTTCCTTTGTGCCTTCGCCCCCTCATTTCCATCACTTTGCGATTGAATTTCTGCTCGGCACGCTTTAGATCAAAAGTCTGGCGCGGCGTCAGAATTTTCTTCAGTTGCTGATAATATTTTATTTCAAGCGCACCTTCACGCTGCTTGAGGGAGGCCATGGCATCGGCCGTATTGATTAATTCCGCATCAGAGACATCGGCTTTCCGGGCCACTGATTCCACTTTTGCCGGAATCCCTTTAAACAGATTATGGCGCTCCGCCTCCATCTGACGGTATATCCGCTCAAATTCAGACTGTCTGTCGGCCGACAGCTCTATTTCCTGCATGAGATATTCCACCTTGAAGTCCAGAAGCTCTTTGCGCATCTGCTCGTGATTAGCCCCCCCTTTGGTCTGCGCCATACATGGAAGCAAGGCTGCAATAAGTGCTATAATGGAGATATAGAATCGCATCATCTATCAATAATTAATCGTAATAATATTCTTCTTCATTGTCAGTGGCCAGCTCTGCGCGAAGCTGATTGATGTCGATGTCATAGGCATCGACATCGGGCTCTGCCATTATTTCATCGGCAAGCTCATCGCCGGTTTCTTCATCATTGTCTATGAGTGCATCATCAAGGAAAGCATCGAGATCGGCCTCGGTCATGGTGGACACAGGCAGGGCGGCATTGACCACATCAGGAGTAGACAATGCCTGCGCTACAAGCTGGGGAGGATTGTCGAGAGAGAGAGGGGCGACCGGATTCTGAACACCGTCTCCCATCATTGTCACCATCTTGAGAGTGCACCATATGCCTGCAAACATCGCAGCCAGATATACATAAGGCTTCAGACGCTGCCAGCGGGAGAGCTGTACCGTCTTCACTTCAGGATAAGCCGGCAGTTCTGAGGCAATCTGCGCGAATTTTTTGTCAAAAAATCCATCGGGCACACGAAATCCGGCATCGGTACCAAAATTATTTTTAAGCTTATCTTCTGAATTCATATTCAAAGGGTTTACGATGATGTGACCCCGGGAGAGAGCAATGGTTTAACGGCATTGTAAAAAATTTTTTATTAAAAATATTTCGCCGTTAGTAAACTATTTATTAATTTCGTGCGTTAAATAGGCAAACAAGAAATCGTTTCATGATGTTAGGTTAGTTCGAAAAGTATTATGGAAAGCACTTTAACAGGATAAGCCGTGAGGCCTATCCTGTTTGTTTTTTATGTGCACTTATCCAAAATTATAGTCGCATATCTGGGCCTGATTGGGATAATACAACATCCCGTTGGCCACAGCCACGCTTGCCTGATCGCCGAGCGACTCCCTGACGATTGCAAGCGCCCATATGAGAGCATTGGCGGGACCGTTGCCAAGCACCATCCTGTCATTGACCACTACAGGCGCATCCATCATTTCTGCACCCTTGCATAAGTCTTCAAAGCCGGGATAACAGGTGGCCTTGCGACCTTCAAGCAATCCGAGCTGACCAAGCACCACAGCAGGAGCGGCGCATATAGCTGCAACCTTTCCGCTTGCTGATGATAGCTGACGTGACAATAATCCTGCTAACGGTGCAAACTCATATAAATTGGTTGATCCGGGCATGCCTCCGGGTAAAATGAGCCATTCGGGATCAGTGAAATGAGTGGCGTCAAACAGCAGATCGGCCGTGAGGATATTTCCATGAGCGCTCTTTACCTGGAGTGAGGGGGTAATGGATACCGTCTTAACGGGCATTCCGGCACGGCGGAGCACATCAATGACCGTAATGGCTTCTATATCCTCAAAGCCATCGGCCAAAAATACAAAAGAGTTACGCATAATCATAGTTCCTTTAAGGTAAAAACTTATGTTAATTTATCAGTCAAACTGTTATCATAAATAAATCGGCTGTAAATTTACTTAAAATTTCTGATTTTTTGTAATTTTGCAGCAAAAATATTTTTCATTCTATGGAGTTTTCATTCTCAAGGAAATACAACGTCCTGATTATATGCATCTTAGCATGCACATTATATTCTTGCCGCAAAAAATCTTTCCACACATATGAAGGAATAATGTGGAATACTTCTTATCATATAACTTACGAAAGTGAGGATGAGTTCACTGATTCCATAACATCTGCCATGCTGCTTATTGATTCCACCTTATCTCCATTTAATCCTAATTCAGCTGTAAGTACGCTCAATAATGGTGACAGCATTAGGATTACTCCTATGCTACATGATGTATTGGCCATGTCGCAGCAAGTGTGGAAGGAATCATCCGGACATTTCGACCCTACTGCCGGCCCGCTCATAAATGCATATGGATTCGGGCCGAAACAAGAAATAACGATTCTCGACTCGACATCCATCCGGGAAATACTTTCATATGTAGGCATGGATAAGATAATGATCCGGAATAATGTGCTGATCAAGCCTGACAGACGCATGCAGTTTAATTTCTCAGCTCTCGCCAAGGGTTATGGATGCGATTGTGTCGCTGCAATGCTGGCCAGACGGGGGGTGCGTAATTATATGGTAGAAATAGGTGGTGAAATCGTGGTAGCCGGGAAAAGTCCCCGAGGTGACAACTGGCATATCTCTGTGGACAAACCCATTGAGTCGACAAGCTCTGAAGTGCATGAGTCGCAGATAATCATCGCATTGTCTGACTGCGCTGTCGCCACTTCAGGCAACTATCGCAACTTCAGGGACAAGGGGAGCACACGTATAGGCCATATCGTAGATCCCACGTCAGGGCTTCCGTCAGAAACCGATGTCGCAAGCGCTACGGTAATAGCACACGACTGCATGACGGCGGATGCTTATGCCACGGCCCTTATGAGCATGCCGGCCGATGAAGCCATAATGCTTGCTAAACGGCTCAAGCTCTCCGCCTATCTTATTCTTAAAGACGGCAATACCTGGACTTCGCAGGGCTTTGAGAGATTCATGCTCAAGAATTGAGAATCGCTATATTATCTCAACCCAGGAAGTACTTCTCTATCTTTTTTACGGCGTGGTGGTAGCTTGCCTTGAGAGCACCGACCGACGTGCCGAGAATCTCTGAAATCTGCTCATACTTCATGTCATCGAAGTATCGCATGGTAAATACCAGTCGCTGCTTCTCCGGCAATGCGGCTATAGCTTTCTGGAACTCGGCCTTGAGTTTATCTCCATCGAAATATTCATCCGCTTCAAGATGACTGATGACAAACGTATCCTGACTGTCATCATCAATATTTATCCCCTGACGCGCTCTTTCTCTCTGCAAAAAATTAAGGCTCTCGTTGACAGCTATTTTATGCAGCCATGTTGACAACTTCGCCTCTCCCCGGAAATTGCTTATATTATTCCATGCCTTTACAAATGTATTCTGAAGCAGATCGGCCGCATCATCATGATTCAGCACCATGCGCCGTATCTGCCAGTAAATCTTCTCTCCATAAGTCTGCATCAATTTATTGAAAGCGGCATGAGCCCTCTTGGGATCCTGCAGCTCTTTCACGAGTTCAGATTCATTTATTACGGTAGAAGAAGACATATTACATTACTGGAATTTGGCGTAAAATTACTAAATTTTCAACACTTATCGAAGCAATCAACACTATTTAACTAATGCGGCATTGCTTGCCGATGCATACCTTGCCATAAGATACACACCCCGCAGACACAGATATATCACAAAAGCAAGCCAGAGTCCATTGTTTCCCCCAACAGGAAGACACCACATGGCAAGAGAAAAACCTGCAAGCCCCAGAAGTGTTGAAACAAACATGGCGCGTGTGGCTGTAAGGCCTATGAAAATACCGTCGCATATGAATGCCGGCGCCCCGCACAGAGCCGGCAGCCATAGCCAGACCTGAAACTGCGATACCATAAGGAGAGTGCCGGCATCATCTGTAATCAATGTTGAGAGCGATGTGCCGCATGTCATGTATATCAATATAAACAGCGTTGTGACGCCCAAGCCCCATAGGCTTAAGTGCAATGAAGAGGAGTCAAGCATGCGCCTGTCCTTTGCTCCGACGGCTTTGCCGGCAAGTGCTTCTCCGGCAAACGCAAAGCCGTCCATAAAATAAGAAAATATATGAAAGAACTGCATGATGACAGCGTTGGCCGCAAGAACAGCTGTGCCAAGGCTCGCTCCGATAGAAGTAACTGCCATTGTCACTGCTATAATACAGAATGAGCGAAAGAAGATATAGACATTAACATTGACAAATCGCCCCCAGCCTCTGCGAATAAGTACTGGCTTTATCGGAGCAAGAGGTATCCGGCCGCCTTTGAAGCGGCGAAGAAGGAACAAGGCTATAAGAAGACCTGCCCATTGCGCGGCAAAAGTCCCCCAGGCGGTTCCGATGAAACCCATGCCTAAGCCAAAAGCGAAAAGCAGGCTCAATAATATGTTGAGCACATTGGTGCTTATGGCTATGACCATTGGCTGCACACTGGTCTGCATTCCAAGAAACCATCCGCTTATCACCATAGTCGACAGCATGGCAGGCACTCCGAAGATAACCGTATTGAAATACCCTGATGCAAGCTCACGCACTTCTTCCTCGGGAGAAATAATGCCCATGATAAGCTTGCCAAGCGGCTGATGCAGCATTATAAGCAGCAAGCCTAAACTCACGGCAAGCAGGAGCGCCCGGGTAAACAGAAGATGTGTCTGGCTGCTATCGCCGGCCCCTTGGGCCTGAGCCGTAAGGCCGGTAGTGCCCATGCGCAGAAAACCTAAAATCCAGAAAATACTGTTGACAGCCATTGCCCCGACAGCTATCGCGCCCAGATACACCCCGGAGCCCAGATGCCCCGAAACAGCAGTATCACAGAGACCAAGCAATGGCACCGTTATGTTATTGACAATCGAAGGGATAGCCAACCGCAGTATATTCTTGTTTATATCAGATCTTTGCATGCTGCAAAATTACAAAAAATTGCTAATTTTGCAGCATGATTAAGTTTGTAAACGCCAAAATCAATCTCGGTCTTCAGGTATTGCGTCGCCGTCCCGACGGCTACCATGACCTCAGCACTATATTCATCCCTGTAGGAATGAATTGCGGCATGCATGAAATGCCCGGCAATCTATGTGACATTCTGGAAATTACGCCGGCGATGCAGGATTCATTGACCGTCACCGGCAGCGACTTTTCCTGCATGACGGAGCAGAATCTTGTGTGGAAAGCTCTAGTCGCTTACAAGAAGAAAGTCCCGGCTCTGCCTCCCGTAGCAATCACTCTTGAGAAGCATCTGCCCTCCGGCGCCGGCATGGGTGGAGGTTCTGCTGATGCAGCGTTCGCTCTGCTGATGCTTGATGAATTGGCAGGAAAGCCTCTTGCCCCACAAGAACTGTCTCATATCGCACTGTCGCTTGGAGCAGATGTCCCCTTCTTCCTTATCAACACTCCATGTCTTGCCTCGGGAATAGGGGAAATCCTCTCTCCTGTCAAGATACCCCAGCTTACAGAGAAATGGATTGTAATCATCAAGCCATCCGAGGGGATCAGCACATCGCAGGCATTCGGCCTGATCACTCCGCATGTACCGGAAGTAGCACTGACAGCTGCTATCCAATGCCCCATGCAGGAATGGAAGCATGTGATAACGAATGATTTTGAGCGCTCCATGTTCACCATTCATCCGGATTTGAGTAACCTCAAGCAATTCCTTTACGACCATGGAGCATTATATGCGTCTATGACCGGCAGTGGATCGGCTTTCTTCGGTATATTCGGAGATGAACAGGCTGCCCGCAGGTGCGCGGAAAATGCGCCTACACCTTTTGCCACTTTTACGAAACTCTGAGTGAACGAATAGCCTGATATGCGTGTTACTCTTAATGACAGGTTGTGGCATACACATCATGACGGCACGAAATCAGAGTCTGCCACAGCATCTCTTTAACATTTTTTGGAGCGGTTTTTGTAAAGCCGCTCCTTAAAAAAATTAATACATATGAGCAAAAATAACACACCTGACTGTAAGCAGGAAAACAAGGCTGAGGAGCAGGAGAACTCTTCCTTCGTAGACCCCGCAACTATTGAAGAAGCCGCTGAGGAAGTAAATGCCGATGCCGTTCAGGCTGAAAATGAAGCTGATATTACAACCAATAAAATAGATGATCTTGAAAAAGCTCTCGAGAAAGAGAAGAAGGAGTATCTCTTCCTCATGGCCGAATTCGATAATTTCCGCAAGCGCACGCTTAAAGAAAAAAGCGAACTTGTAAAAACCGCCGGAGAGCAGTCTCTCAAAGGCATGCTCCCCATACTTGATGATTTCGAACGCGGCCTCAAGGCTGCGGCCGATGCTACTGATGTAGAAGCTGTGAGAGAAGGAATGGAACTCATTTATAATAAGTTTATAAAATATCTGGACCAGAATGGCGTAAAAGCCATGGATCCGGAGGAGCGCGATTTCGACACAGAGAAGCATGAGGCTATATCAGTAGTGCCTGTGCCTGATAAGGAACTGAAAGGCAAGATTCTTGACACTGTGCAGAAAGGATATACCATCAACGGCAAGGTAATGCGCCACGCAAAAGTGGTGGTGGGCCAATAATCTCTAACACTCGGAACAATGGCAGATAAACGCGATTTTTATGAGGTGCTTGGCGTAAGCAAAACGGCCACACCCGATGAGATTAAAAAGGCCTATCGCAAGATGGCCATCAAGTATCACCCCGACAAGAATCCGGGCGACAAGGCAGCCGAAGAGAAATTCAAGGAGGCGGCCGAGGCCTACGACGTACTCTCTGATCCTGACAAGCGCGCACGCTACGACCAATTCGGCCACAACATGGGCCCGCAGGGATTCGGTGGCGGTGCCGGAGGATTCGGAGGATTCAGCTCAGGCGGATTCTCTATGGAGGACATATTCTCTCATTTCGGAGATATTTTCGGCGATGCATTTGAAGGTGCCGGATCTTACGGCCACTTCGGAGGCTTCGGCGGAGGCGCCCAGCGCAAACATGTAAACAAAGGTGCAGACTTGCGCATAAAGGTAAAGGTAAATCTGAAAGACATGACAGACGGGGTGGATAAGAAACTGAAGATTCCCCGTTGGGTGGCATGCGCTCAATGCAAAGGCACTGGCGCCAAAGACGGCACTGCTTTCCACACCTGCTCCACTTGCCATGGCACCGGATATGTCACCCGTGTGCAGCAGACCATGCTCGGAGCAATGCAAAGCCGCGTAGTCTGCCCCGAATGTAATGGCGAAGGCAAGACAATTGATCATGCCTGCCCCGCCTGTGGAGGAGAAGGAATCGTTAAACAGACTGAAGTCGTGTCATTCCATATCCCGCCGGGAGTCTCTGACGGCATGACTCTCACCATGAAAGGACAAGGCAATGCAGCACGCCATGGCGGCATCAATGGCGATCTGCTCATCGTGATAGAAGAAGAAAAAGATCCCAACCTCATCCGCGATGAAAATGACCTTATCTACAACCTGATGCTTGATTTCCCGACAGCCGCCCTTGGTGGCAGCGTGGAAGTGCCTCTGGTAGACGGCAAAGCCCGTCTGAAGATTCCCGCAGGAACCCAGCCCGGCAAGGTTCTGCGCCTCCGCGGAAAGGGACTTCCTGCTTATGGCTCATCAAGTCATGGAGACCTGCTTGTAAACGTTATGGTATATGTGCCTGAAAATCTCACTGATGAGGAACGCAAAGCAATTGAATCTCTTCAGGGACAGCCCAACGTAACTCCTACACAAAGCACTATTCATAGAATTTTCTCCCGCCTCCGCCACATCTTCCATCGCGAAAGCCAGGGAGAGTAAGAGGGCACCAAGAGGGTGCTTGAATGTTAATGATTTTATCGCGGAGAGTGATTTTAGCAAAAAAGCTCCGCCGGGATAAAAACAAGAACCCTCCCGGAGGGGCTGATGTTGAATGCAGCGTAACTTTAAGCAAGCTATAATACACACTCTATCAAATGCCACCGAAGAAGCCTGATACTTCTCTCGGTGGCATTTTGATTTAAGTTGCCTTCCCCGGGAGAAAGAAGAGAGATGCCGCATACAAATACAAAAGAGAGGATAATTACTTATCCTCTCTCGTGCGCTTCAAGATGGGCTTGAACCAACGACCCCCTGATTAACAGTCAGGTGCTCTAACCAACTGAGCTA
>CAJTTA010000054.1 GCA_910579305.1 uncultured Muribaculaceae bacterium | reverse complement strand
GTTATTGCATCTTATTGATATTCAATTGAATATGCAAATTTTACCGAACTATTGTTATATCATAGATACGGGAAAATACCTTAAATATAACTGCAGGAGATACAAAAAATTGACATAAAAAAATATCCATTGTTCTCATGAAGTGGATAATGGCTTGATAAAGAGTGTGTTAATAATATGATACCCGGCGGTATTCCATCCACTCATCATGAACTTCATTTTCTTCTATATCATAATGTTTTACCTCACTCCCATCCTCATCATAATGCTTCTTGGCGGCCTTTCGTTTCACCCAATTTCCGTAAGGGTCGAATACATAGTCGGAATATACTATGACGCTGGTATATATCCCCATTATTTCAGTGCGGACTACTTTTGTGAGTGTTTCGTAATTGTCATAATAGTATTCCGCAGTGGATTCGCAATTCTCATCAGGTGTATCATATAATTGGTCGTCCTGTGTATGCCATTCTTTTCGGAACGGGCGTCCATTTTTCCACTGTATGGTGTAGCGCATATCATAACATACGTTCAAGCCCACAGCTTCGGTGAGACGGCCCAGGGCATCATGCTCTACGCCAGTTATAAGGGCCTTCCCGTTGTTATCAAAGAATAATGCTGTTGCATCACGCTCTCTTTGGGATAGATTGGCCTCCACGAAAGTATCTTCATCAAAATCGTAGTATGGTTTGTCATTCCATATCTTTACAGATTTCACCGGCCCTTTTAATTGGAAAAGAACAAGATCGGGATGTATGGATGGTTTTATACTATCTGACGGCAGACAGAATGGGTGCCTTTCCTCATAATAATCCTCATCATAATTAGAGTCGGCTAATGAGGGTGTATTGAAACTGATGCATGCACACAGGATTAGGATGTAGGCCTTTTTGTTCATATTAGTTAATACAGTTGATTGCAAAGTTAGTTTATTTTCATCACCGATGCAAACAAAAAAGATATTGGCTGTAAATGTGTCGTATGAAAAGAGCCTACGGGTCGAGATGCATATGGCTGGTCTGCTGTTTCCATGAGGAGATAACGAGAGGAGACAGCATGTATGCGATCTGATTTTGCCCCTTGTGGTCGATGTGCAGGTGACCGCCGAACCCTTTCTCGTATTGATGACTGCAAAGAGCCGTATTGATGATTTCGACATTATCATATTCCGCAGCGACCGCATCCTGAGCGTCACGCACTCCTTGACCGAATTGCACGGATGTATCAGGCGCGTCAGCCTGCTCACCCGGTTTCACTATATGCCCTATGAAGACAGGCGGGCACGGTGAGCCTAATTCAGTATTGAGGCGCCTTACAAGAGTTTCCAGGGAATTCCGGTAATAACTGCTGTCTCTGTGAGCGTCGGCACATCCCTGCATCCACCATATGCCGCATATCACAGGAATCAGCCCTTCATCCCTAAGCGATTGCATGGCAGGCTTGAAAATCTTATCTTTGAAAAAAGTCCAGTTGCGGTCGTCCTGAGGATTTGCCCATGCTGAAATATGAGACCCGCTCGCTCCGAGTTTCAAAAAATACACCGGTACCCCCGGAAGAGCTTCCTGGAGCAGGATTCCGAGCTGAGGTTCCATGCCACGCCTTCCCTGCGCAGTCCATATTCCTTCGCCCGTGCTCCAGGTGCCGCAGGAATGAATCATATTCATGGCCGTGCGCCCGAGGCGGTTTTCATTGCGAAACCATAGGTTCATCCATCCTGATTCGGCATCCTTCTTATCATGCGGGGCATCGGCCACAATACGAGCTTTGTCACCCACGGCATTGGTTTCCAGATTCTGCACATAACAGGCATGATACCACATTTTTGCCAAATGAGGATTATCCTCACTCTCATACCAAGCCCGAAGGCGGGCATCCTCATCTTTGTCGGGGAATGCACTCCCGTCGGCATTACTTTGGCCTAAGGTGATAAATACAAGGGCAGGGCGATCAGGAAAGGCCGTTAAGCCGATAGCAAGAAATAAAATCAGGATGAGATGTCGCATGCTTTGGTAATTATGAGGCAGAGGCACGCCGATAATCATAGTATCCGGCGTGCCTCTGCAAACTTATGTACTATGGATATTACTTGACAATGACCTTGTGGGCATGGCCATTGCAGCTCACTATATATAAGCCTGAGCTGAGAGCCTCAATTGTGCTTTCTCCTGCCTGAAGTGAATAATTGCGGGCAGAGCCGGACGCATTTGCTACAGTGACTACGCAGGATTCGGCTGCATTGATGCCTATGGCTCCTTTGAGCGCAATGACGTTAATTGCAGAAGAGGCATCGACAGTATCTACCGACTGCTGCTCAGGAGCCTTGCCCACGCGCGCCATGGCATATGTGAACAGATCCTTGTCTTCCTTTTCCATAGAAGAGGAGGGATCCTTGCTGTAATCAGTCTTTACATTATCGAAGACCGTGGGATCGTAAGGCAGACAGCCGATGGCTCCCTGGCCATATGTATCGATTATCATCACACCGATACCGTTATCCACTATGTTCTGCTTCGTGATGCCCAGATCGGCGAGAGGAATCTTGATTTCATAGAAAGTGTGGGCAGAAGGGTCGATTTCACTGCTGAGATCAACGAAACCCTCTTCGCCGATAAGCACGGCAGGGTCATATTCAAATTCCCCCTGTCCCCATATCTCGGTGAAACAGGGATGAATACCATCCTGATAGCCATAGCCGTTGCGATCGAAAGCCTTGCAGCTCAAAGGATCGGTATAGCTGATTTTGCCGGAAGACAGAGGTGCGAAAAGGCTGGGATTGCCCACACCAGGTTTTGTAGAGCCAAGGAAGAAACGGTCGGCGCCATTGTCAAATGTATTATACTGTCCGTCGGCATCCCATACAGTGTTGCCGTCCACCAGAGTGCCGTCGCAACTCACGGTAGGATCCACGTCAAGAGCGATCATGAGACGTCCGTCCATATTGTAAGGCTTTGATTCGCCCGGCTGTTTTCCCTCGCCATAAAGATCCCATACGGTATATACCATCTGCCAGCCGATGTAGAGATTAGAGTCATCGTAGGCGGCAAATATTGCATATGTGTCAAGGATCGGGCGTTCATGTTTGCCCTTTATCGCCTGAGCTACATCGCGTGCCACACCCTGCGCAATAATATCCTGTGCACTCCAGTGCTCGAAGGCCGAAGAGGTCTTGCCATTGGAGAAAGACATGGCTATGGACTTCTCTGTGCCATACTGGCCATTGGGGTTGGTCTTATAATAAGCGGTTTCAAGAGAAGGGTGTCCCAAAGATGATCCGGGCTGATTGCCTTCGCCATAGGGTATGGCGCTTTGGCCGCCACCCTGGCCGCCACCGCCACCTTCTCCTCCATCATAGATACCCTGGTCGCCTGACGTGGTATATACATGGTCGGCCTGAGCCACAAAGTCGGGAGTCTTGGAAGCATCGCCGTCGCCTGCATTGAAGAGCACGCCGGTAGTGCCGGGAGCTACAGTGTACTTATAGACAGATCCTTTGTGAAGGGTCATGGCCACGCCGGGCCATGTGCTTTGAGTCTCACCGCCCCAGTAATGGATGAAAGGAGTGTTCCACCCGGCGGTATTGTCGAAATAGATGGTAAGGCCCTCTTCTGTCTGGGCCTTGGCGTTGACTCCGATGCATATCAGCATCAGGGTCACAACAAGAGAAATAACCTTGTGCATTAGTAAGAATTAATTAGTTAAAACAATCTTTTTAATATATGATGTCCCCTGAAGAATGATCACTCATTCATCAGGAGACATGTTATCAGTTACTGCCCATTTCTCCGCAGAGCGGACGCTTCATGTACTTCTTTACTTCTTCAGGTCTCAGCCCGAGGCCGAAGAGATACATGAGTTTGGTGATTGCCGCCTCGCTGGTGATGTCGTGACCGGATATGCAGCCTGCCTTGGAGAGATTCACTCCGGCGGCATAGAGCAGGGGATGCACACAGCCGTTGGGACACTGGGTTATGTTTACGATGACTACTCCGCGTTCTATTGTGCGCTTGACGGCATCGATAAACCATTGATGGCCGGGAGCATTACCGGCTCCGAAGGTCTTCAGCACAATTCCTTTGACACCGGGAGTGGACAATGCATGCTCCACCACGTTGCGGCTTATGCCGGGGAAGAGGTCGAGAAACATCACATTGGTATCCATGTTGTATTCCACCTTCAGCGGCCTGTTCTGGGTGACTGACCGCCATAGGCTCTCGCGGTTAAAATTCACATTCAGGCCTATGCGTGCCAGTTCCGGATAGTTATTGCTCTTGAAGGCATTGAAGTTGTCGGCAGAACGCTTTGTGCAGCGGTTGCCGCGCCACAGATAGTGTTCAAACAGAATGGCTACCTCTCTCACCACGGCGCGTCCGTCAGGCTCTGTGGCAGCTGCTATCTGCAGAGCTGTGATCAGATTTTCCTCTCCATCTGTGCGCACTTCGCCTATAGGCAATTGCGAGCCGGTGATTATCACCGGCTTGTTAAGATTGGAGAGCATGAAGCTGAGTGCCGATGCCGTGTAAGCCATGGTGTCGGTGCCATGCAGCACCACAAAGCCATCCACATCCTCATATCGGTCTTCTATAACCTGTGCTATTTCGGCCCAATGAGTCGGGTTCATCTCCGCAGAATCAATCGGCTTCTCAAACTGGAAACTCTCGATGTTGTAATCCAGCATTTTGATCTTCGGGACATTATCTATGAGATGATCGAAGTCAAACGGCTCAAGCGCGTTGGTCTCGGGATTTTCAATCATACCGATTGTTCCACCGGTATAGATAATGAGTATTTTTGGTTGCTTTTCTGTGGTCATGAAAGCGGCTTTAGGGTTAATTGGTGCGGATTTAAGGATGTATATGGAGAGGACTTTCTGCTGACTAGAAATTGCTACAAAGGTAATAATTATTATGATAGTACACTAATTTTTTACGAAGAATCTGAACATTTGTTCTCGACCCCTTGTTTTAAGTAATGTTCAATGATATTGATATATATTCACGTTCACATGGCTATGAAATACACACTACTGGCTACTTTGTTGCTATTGAGCCATATAGCGGCTATCGCCGATGATTCTGCCGTAGCCCCTTATCCTCCTCGTAATCCTAACACCAAAGTGACTGTCCTGGGCTCGGATGCAGTCGCTCCCGACTCGGTGAAGCAGGCATTTGAGGAAAACGCGCCTTCGGTGCGTGATATTGAGGGCATTCCGAGATTTGCAATTGTGGGAAAGGAGGGGAAATTTTATATGGGTATCGGTGCCAATCTTCGTCTCGTGGGTATGTTTGACTGGCGCGATGACATAGGGTCGGATCTCTTTTTTACTCCTGCCATGTTCACTCCTGCCACTCCCGGCAACCGCTCGCGGCTCTCAGGCACGGCGCAGTCAAGTAATATCTACATGAATATTGTGGCCCTGCCTGGACAGAGAGATCGATTCAGCCTCTTTATACTCACGAGTTTCGATAATCCGAATTATGGCCTGAAGCTTCGCTATCTATACGGAAAATACAGAGGTCTGACACTGGGATATACCGACACCCCCTTTACCGATGGCGACGCAGTCCCGGCCACTATCGACTCCGAAGGTGCGTGTGGCACGGTCTTCTATAAGACAGTCACCGCAAGCTGGGATCAAGACTTCGGCCACGGGTTCTCAGGCAGCATCGGCATTGATGTGCCGAAGGCATCGCTTACTTATGACGCTAATGTGGGCAAGGTAAATCAGCGAATCCCGGCAGTGCCGCTTTACCTGCAATACCGATGGGGAGACGGCAGTCATGTGAGGGCATCGGCGCTTCTGCGGCCCATGCAGTATAGAGATTTGTTGAGCGAGTGCAACAGAGCGATATTCGGCTGGGGAGTACAGCTTTCTGGATTGTGGGATTTCCTTCCGGGCTTCTGCTTTCATTATGATGCCGTATATGGCCGTGGAATCACCGACTATTTGTGTGACGGCGCTGGTATAGCTGCCGACGGCACACCTTCCGTGTCATCTCCAGGGCGTATGGACACTTCCGAAAGCCTGGGGCTCTCAGTAGGCCTGAGCTACGACATTCTGCGCAATCTCAAGGCCAATGCCTTATATAGCCAAATGCGTGTATATCCTCTCGGCAGCAGTCTGCATCCGGCTTCCGATTATCGCTATTCCCAATATCTCGCGCTGAATCTCATGTATTTTCTCAATCGCTATATCATGGTGGGCATGGAATATGACTGGGGTAAGAAAGACACCTACGGCGGAGACAAGTTATGCGCCAACCGCCTGCAGGCGCTCTTCTCCCTCAGCTTCTGATATATTCGGTCAGTGATTGAATGTCAGAGGCATTGTCCGCTTGAAAAAGCCTATGGCCTTCGGTGCCGCGTGGCAATATACTGTATTCCCGTTCACGCGGGTGGTGATCACTTTTGACCGCATGGTTCTTCCTTCCAGCGGACTCCATCCGCATTTGCTGACTATGTTATGAGACGTGATGCAAGTTTCTCCATTCGGATCCACTTCCACCATGTCGGCATAGTAGCCCTTGCGGATGAAGCCGCGCTTATCTATGCCGAATGCCCGGGCTTGAGAGTGGCACATGCGCTCTACCACCGTTTCCGGAGTCCATAGCTGCTCTTCAAGAGCCATATGAAGCATGGAGACCAGCGAGAATTGCACCATGGGCATGCCTGACGGAGCATCAAGTGTGCCCGCGCCCTTTTCTTCAAGAGAGTGAGGTGCGTGGTCGGTGCTTACGGTAGAGACAAGCCCGGAAGCCACAGCCTTGCGCAAGGCATCTCTGTGCACACGGCTCTTTATGGCCGGATTGCACTTTATGAGGGTCCCGAGGCTACTGTAATCCTCATCCGTAAACAACAGATGCGCCACACAAGCCTCTGCCGTTATTCTGTCATCGCCGGCTCTGAACAGCGACAGCTCCTCGGCCGTGGTGATGTGTGTGACATGAAGGCGTGTACCGAGTTCACGTGCCAATCTCACTGCCCGCTGTGTCGATGTCATGCAGGCGAGAGCCGACCTAATCTCCGGATGCCAAGATAAGGGAGCATTTCCCGAAGGATATAGTTCCTTGGCTCGTAGCATATTTTCACGTATTATCTCTTCCTGCTCGCAATGAACGGCTATGAGCACAGGCAGGCTGAATATTTCCCTGAGCGCCTTTTCTTCATTCACAAGCATGCCACCTGTGGATGATCCCATGAAAAGCTTTATGCCAGGCACATGCGTGTAGTCACATTCACGAAGGAAAGAGAGATTGTCATTGGCGGCTCCGGCAAAAAAGGCATAATTTATCACCGCGTCATTCGCCGCCCGCGACATCTTGTCGGCCAGTGCATCGGCCGTGGTGGTGGCCGGGCGTGTATTGGGCATTTCCATGAAAGAGGTTACGCCTCCTGCTGCGGCTGCCCGGCTTTCTGTAGCTATCGTGGCCTTATGCTCAAGGCCCGGCTCACGGAAATGCACATGAGAGTCGATCACTCCCGGAAGCAGCCAGTTTCCTTTTAGGTCACGCGCTGTGATGTCGGGGTTATGTAGTAAGGCGTGGGGCACCGATCCATCCCCTATGTCGGCAATGACACCCTCCGAAGAGATTCTTACCCAACCCATGAAGCGCGATCCTTCGTTTATAATCAACGCATTATATAACAGTTCACTCATATCTGTTCTTGGATTTTACAAGGAAGCTGAGTCAAAATTCTGATATTTTGACTCAGCTTCACTGTATCGATTTAAGTTGTATTTACTTCTTGATGCCGTCGCGCACGAGAAGAGCGTCCACTGTAGCCGGGCGGCCGCGGAATTCCTCATAGAGAGTCTGAGGATCTACAGTGTTGCCGCTCTGAAGCATTTTCAGGAATTTTGCGGCAGTCTTGGGGTCATATATATTTCCTGATTCAAGGAATGCGGAGAAAGCATCGGCATCAAGCTCCTCGGCCCACTTATAGCCGTAGTATCCGGCTGCATAGCCGCCTGAGAAGATATGGCCGAAAGAGGGTGAGATCGCAGTGCCGGGCATGGCATCGAAGATCTTTACGGGAGCTATGGCCTCGGCCTCGAATCCCGCCACATCGCTGCTGGCACGAAGAGGAGAGGTTATGCTGTGATAAGCCATGTCGAGATTGCCGAAGTTGAGCTGGCGCATACATGCGTAGGCTGCTCCATACTGGCCGGCCTTGATAAACTTGTCAATCAGCTCTTTAGGCATCTTCTTGCCTGTCTTGTAATGCTTGGCGAAGCTATCGAGAAATTTCTTCTGTGTGAGGTAATTCTCGTTAAACTGGGAGAAAAGTTCCACAAAGTCGCGATATACATTGGTACCGCCAAGGGACTCATACTTAGCCATGCCTGAGAGGCCGTGCAGAGCGTGTCCGAATTCATGAAGGAAAGTCTCCACCTCATAAGGGGTGAGCAGGGAGGGATCGGAGCCGGTAGGCTTGGAGAAATTCATCACAATGGAGATGAGGGGAATGGTGCGGTTGCCGTTCTCATCGATCGACTGGCCGAGATATTCAGTCATCCACGCACCGGGAGCCTTGCCAGGACGATAGTAGAAATCGGTGTAGAGCATTCCAATGAGCTTACCCTTCTTGTCGAGCACGTCATAAGCCTTGACATCGGCATGATACACTGGCACATTCTTGTTCTCCTTAAACTTGTAGCCATACAGGCTTGTAGCCAGGCCAAACACCCCCTTGATGGTATTGTCAAGCTCAAAGTAGGGGCGCATATCTTCATCATTGAAAGAATACTTGGCATTCTTAAGCTTGTCCGACCAGTAGGAATAGTCCCATGCCTCAAGATTGAAGTCAGGGCCTTCCGTGGCGCGGGCATACTCCGTAATTTCCTTAAGCTCATCCTTCATAGGCTGAGTGTAGGCAGCGGCAAGCTCATCGAGCATATGGCGCACATTGCCTGCATTCTTGGCCATGCGGCGGCCGAGAGTGTAGTCGGCGTAGTTGGAGAAGCCGAAGAGTTGGGCAATCTCAAGGCGAATGTTGGCTATATCCTTAAGAATCTGAGAGTTGTCAAACTCGCCTCCAAGATTGCGGGTGTTATAGAGGCGATACATCTGTTCTCGGAGACCTCTGTTGTCGGCGTATTTGATGAACGGGCTGTAGGAGGGCATGAAGACCGTGAAGAGGTACTGCGATCCATCGTCGGCCTTACCTTCGGCCGCGAGCACCTCGGCTGCTTCCTGGCGGGCGGCAGCGATTGCTGACTCAGGAAGACCGGAGAGCTGGTCGGCTGTGAGCCACATGCGGCGTACGGGATTCTTCATGTCGTTAGTGAGATTCTGAGAGAATTTCACCTGAAGGTCGCTCAACTCGCCTGAAAGTTTGCGGAAACGCTCGCGGGCTTCTCCCTGGAGATTGGCGCCGTTTTCAGCGAAGTCACGGTAAGTTTCTTCAAGCAGCCGCAGATCCTCAGAGGATAGAGAGGTATCCTGATCCCGGTGATCGTATACATATTTGATTCTCTGCCACAGAGCCTCATTGAGCACTACCGATGTGGAATGCTCAGTGAGCATGGGGGTGACTGCTGTCACCACCTCCTGCAGCTCGGGCAACCCCAGCGCGCTCTCAAGATTGGAGAGTGTGAGCATAGTGTGATTAAGCATAGTGCCACTTTTTTCGAAGGGTACTATTGTATTTTCGAAAGTGGGGTTGCTTCTCTGCTTAATTATGGCATCGATGGCCTCGTTCTGAGCCTTGATGCCGGCGCGGACGGCCTCTTCATAATCAGAGATCTGGATCTTGTCAAAGGGCACGGCGCCATGCTCTTCGGTGTATGGCACCGTGAGCGGGTTTACACGTGCCTGAATAGCAGGTGCTGTCATAAGCGAAAGTGCGGCGAGTGTGCCGCCGATAAATTTTTTCATTACTTTTCAGGTAGTAGATAGTGTGATTTTGAGGACAAAGATAATAATAAAGTGGCACACCTCCAAATTTCCTGAAAATTCAGCAGGGCAACCGCATCAGAATCCATAATTTTTAAGAAGCGTTATCAAATATTTA
>CAJTTA010000053.1 GCA_910579305.1 uncultured Muribaculaceae bacterium | reverse complement strand
TTAATAATGCCTAAATCTTTATAATTTTTGTAGATTCCGATGCGGTTGCCCTGTCGGTCTGGCGTGTATGGCGCCGGGCCGATTTTTTTCTTACAGAGGGTAAACTATTTGTCCCCGGCAGGCGTTGAAACTTCGGAACGCACACAGCAAGGCGTCCTCCCGATATATAACTTAATTTAATCAAAAAACACACGTATATTATGAACACAGCACCTCTTCAAGGTATCAAGGTTATCGATTTCACCGAAGTACAATCCGGCCCTTCATGCACTCAGATGCTCGCATGGCTTGGAGCCGATGTGATCAAGATAGAGCGTCCGGGTGTGGGCGATGCCACCCGCAAGGAATTGCAGTGGGATCCTGATCTTCCTTCCTATTATTTCCTGCAGCTAAACTCCGACAAGAAGTCGCTGGCACTCGATGCCAAGACTCCCGACGGCAAGGCCATTCTCACGAAGCTCATAGAGACGGCCGATATTTTTGTGGAGAATCTGCATCCCGGCGCCATGGATAAGCTCGGCTTCAGCTGGGAGGCTGTGCACAAGCTTAACCCCAAGTGCATTTATGGCACTATCAAGGGCTTCCCCGTCTCGTCGAAATATGCCGATCTCAAGGCTTACGAGCCTGTGGCCCAGGTCACTGCGGCTGCCGCGAGCACCACGGGATGGTATGAGGGCGAATACAATGTGCCCACTCAGAGCGGCGCGGCTCTCGGCGACTCCAACACCGGCATGCACCTTCTCATAGGTCTGCTTGCCGCTCTTCAGCAGCGTAATAAGACGGGTGAGGGATGCTACGTCTATCAGAGCATGCACAACGCCTGCCTGAATCTGTGTCGAATCAAGACCCGCGACCAGCTCACGCTCGACAAGATAGGCTATCTCACCCAGTTCGTGCAGTATCCCGACGGCAAGTTCGGCGACTGTGTTCCCCGTTCCGGCAACACCGAGGGGAGCGGTGTGCTCGGCTGGACTTACAAGTGCAAGCCCTCTGGCGGCTATGACACAGAGCTTGATGCCAATAACTACGTTTATGTCATCCTCCAGCGCGGGGCCAAGGATTTTGAGCTGTTCTGCAAGGCCGTGGGCTTTGAGGACTGGCTTGACAACCCCGACTTCAATACGGCCGATGCGCGCGACCGCCACAAGCAGGAGATATACGCCCGCGTAGGGGCATGGACGGCCGACAAGACAAAGTATGAGGTGACCGATATTCTCGGCAAGGCAGGTGTGCCTGTGGGCCCGGTGCTCTCCACAAAGGAGGTAATGACCGATGAGTCTCTGTATGACGGCAATACGCTGGTGCGTATCAATCAGGGAGGCAAGATAGGCGAGTTTGTCACCGTGGGATGCCCCTTCACCATGAGCAACTATCAGCCCGAATATGGCCCTTGCCCCTCGCTGGGAGGCGATACCGAAGAGGTGCTGAAGTCTTACGGATACACTGATGCCCAGATAGCACAGTTTGCCGCCAACGGCACTACTACCCCGAAGCCGGCCGCTGAATAAATAAACCGACCGGGGCCGGAAGCCGGCATGCGCATGTCTGCTCCCATGATCGGCCCCGGTCATTGTCAATTATTAAAAAGATTCCAAGATGGACAACAATAATAATACTCCGAAGTTCCCCGAGCAGGTCACAGGCATGTATATTCTCGCGGAGTCGCTGAAGCGCCTGGGCATAGACACTGTCTACGGTCTTGTAGGCATCCCGGTCACCGAGAGCGCCTATGCCATGCAGAAACTCGGCATGAAATTCGTGTCATTCCGCTTTGAGCAGCAGGCCGGTCACGCGGCCGCCACTCATGGATTCCTTACCCGCAAGCCGGGAGTCTTTCTCACTGTAAGCTCTCTGGGCTTTCTTAACGGGCTCGGCGCCACGGCCAATGCCACTGTCAACTGCTATCCCGTGATTCAGATATCGGGCGCATCCGACCCAACTATGGTCGACATGAAAATGGGCACCTATGAGGAGCTTGATCAGCTTAACACGGCCAAGCCCCTGGTGAAGGCGGCCTTCCGCTGTTCCCACGCAAGGGATATCCCCGCCGCAGTGGCCAGAGCCTATCGCGCCGCAGTGAGCGGCCGTCCAGGCGGTGTGTATATCGACATGACCACTCCGGCTCTTGGCGAGGTCATGAATGCCGCCGATGTGGAGAAGCTGTTTTACACGCCGGTGGATCTCTATTCGCCGGTGGCCCCCAATCAGGATGCCGTGGCCCGCGCTGCCGACATTCTCACCAAAGCCCGCCGCCCGGCCATACTCCTTGGCAAGGGTGCTGCTTACGCCCGGGTGGACGAGAAGATAAAAGAGCTTGTAGAGACTTACCGGATACCCTATCTGCCCATGTCGATGGCCAAGGGGCTCATGCCCGATGCCGGCCCCCTCTCGGCCCTCTCGTGTCGCTCCATGATCATGGAGCAGGCCGATGTGGTGATGGTGATAGGGGCCCGTCTCAACTGGATGAACTCATTCGGACACGGAAAGTGGAATGACGGCATACAGTTCATACAGATTGATGTGGATCCGCAGGAGATTGACGTGAACCGCCCCATCGCCGCTCCCGTGGTGGGAGATATGGGCCTTGCTCTCGATGCTCTTCTTGCCACTCTCAAGGGGCGCTCCATGAGCACTGACCCCGCATGGATTCCGGCTCTGCAGGCCCATGCGAAAGAGGGGGGTATAAAGTTTGCCGCACGATTGCAGAGTGCCCTCGCCGCAAGCCCTATGACCCATTGGAGCGCGCTGGCGGCCATAAAGCCGGTTCTGGCAGCCAATCCCGACGTGATAATTGTCAACGAAGGAGCAAATACTCTCGATGATACCCGCGACACTATCGACATGAGTATGCCGCGCCATCGTGTGGACTGTGCCACCTGGGCTATAATGGGCATGGGCATGGGTTCGGCTGTGGGCGCTGCCGTGGCCACAGGCAAGAGTGTAGTGGCCATTGAGGGTGACTCCGCATTCGGATTCTCCGGCATGGATTTCTCCACGATATGCCGGTTTGACCTGCCATGCACTGTGGTGATATTCAATAATGGCGGAATCTACAACAACATAGGAGTGAACCCATCTTCCAATCCGGCCAATGATCATGACCCGGCTCCTACCACGCTCGACCTTAAGGCCCGTTATGACAAGCTGGGAGCCACATGGGGGGCCACGACATATTATGTGACTACACCTGCCGAGCTCACCGATGCCCTCACCCGTGCCATAGCGAGCAGGAAGCCTTGCCTGATAGATGTGCAGCTTGCCGGCGATTCCGGCAAGGAGAGCGGCCATATAGGCTATCTCAACCCGGCTCCGCTTATCGATTATACAGTATGATATAAAAACTCAGGGGATGTCTGCGCCTGCACAGATGCAGACATCCTTATTAACATCTCTTTATTATGGAACATATTATTATCTATGCGATTGTCCCGATCATAGTCGTGATGCTGGCCGGATATATAGCAGGACGCAAAGGAGTCTTTACAGGGGATGACTCCAAGAAATTCAATAAGGTGGTGCTCGACTTCGCCTTGCCGGCCGCCCTGTTTATAAGCATTGTGCAGTCTACCCGCGAAGACCTTGCCAAGGATCTTAAGCTCACGCTGATTTCGCTCGTAGGCATCATGGCGTGCTTCATGATTGTCTACTTCGTGTTTAAATATTGCTTCAGGAAGAACACGGGTGCCGATGCCGCCGTGTCGGCCCTTATAAGCGGCAGTCCCACCATAGGATTCCTGGGATTTGCCGTGCTGGAGCCTATCTTCGACTCCACGGCCGGCCTTCCCGCCGTAGCGCTTGTCGTGGCCATCGTGGGCATCGTGGTGAATGCGGTGGGTATTCCCGTGGGACTTTCTCTTATGAACTCATCGCTTGCAAAACAGAATCCGCAGCACAAGAAGACCTCGGCCTGGAAGCCGGTGCTTCACGCGCTTGCCCAGCCAGTGGCCTGGGCGCCTATCCTGGCCGTGGTGTGGGTGCTCGTGGGGATACCATGGCCCAAGGAATTCAGTCCTTCGTTCAATCTTATTTCCAAGGCCAATGCCTCTATGGCGGTATTCTCGGCCGGTATCACGCTTAGCGCGATAAAATTCACTCTCAACTGGCAGGCAGTGCTCGGCTCGATAATGAAGATGGTGTTCATGCCGCTGGTCATTCTTGTTATGGGACTGTTATTTCATATGGATCCGCTCAACCTCAAGATGCTTGTTGTGGCCTGCGCTCTTCCTCCGGCATTCTCCGGCATTATAATTGCCGATGAATATGATACTTATGTGGCCACAGGCACATCTTCGCTCACCCTGTCGGTGATTCTCTTCATAGGCTTCTGTCCCTTGTGGATATGGCTTACCGATGTGGCCCTGAACATGTTCCCGGGAGCCTGACGGTGGTTATAATTTCTTAAAAACATGCCCTGCTGCCGCACAGCCGCAGGGCATGCTTGTGCGTGCACGAAAAAATCACTATCTTTGTCGCGAAAATAAGGGTAAACGACACTCTAAACAGTTTAAATGACCATGACCAAGACACCTATGGCCGGCATGATGCTCGCAGCCATGTTCCTGAGTGGCGCTTTCACGGCTGCCGCCCAGAGCCTTTATCCTGATCAACTTCGTGAAATAGAATCCAACAATCCATTGCTCCATGCCCGCCATGCTGCTTCGGAAGCAGCAGCCGGAGATGCGCTCACAGGTCTTGGCCTGCCTGATCCGGAAGTGGGAGTGAGCTATCTTTTCGGAGCTCCGCGCGAGGTGCCTAATGAGACCGACCTCGAGATCTCCCAGGGATTTGATTTTGCCACACTCTCAGGGGCAAAGAAGCGCGCCGCCGAGGCAGAAGGCAGGGTGACACGGGCCACATATGCCGTCTCGCGTGCCGAGATTCTGCTTCAGGCCGAGAAAGCCCTTATAGGCTATGCGTTTCAGCAGGCTCTCATAAGGGAAATGGAGACACGTAAGTCCCGCATAGCCGACATGCTTAAGGCCGCCGGTGATCTGCTTGCCTCCAACACCATAAGCCGCCTTGAATATAATAAGATAGAGCTTGAGTATTTTGCCGCCACCAATGAGCTTGACATGGCCCGCATAGATCTTGAGGCTGCCCGGCGTGAGGTAGAGGCTCTCAATGGCGGCCGCGGACTTGTCCTCCCTTCGGAATGGCCTGTGGCTTCTCTCCCTGCCGACTTTGAAGCATGGCTTGCCGAGTCATCGTCAAGAAGCGCGGAGCTGCAGGTGCTTCGCGCCCAGCTCGACAAGAGCATGCAAGACGTGAATCTGCGCAAGAAGGAGGGTCTGCCCGGTTTCTCCATAGGCTATGCAGCCCAGCTGGTGAAGGATAACAATTATCATGGCCCTTCGCTGTCGGTGTCGGTGCCATTGTGGGCCAACCGGGGCCGTGTCAATGCGGCCAAGGCCATTCAGGTGGCTTCGGAACTTGAATTGCAGACGGCCGAGGATCAGTATCGCCTCATGAAGCAGACTCAGTATGAGCGTGCCCGTAGGCTTGAAAAAGCCTACTCCGACATGCAGGATCTCTATGCGCATATAGCGGCATCCAATGAAGTGTATCTCAAGAAGGCACTTGACAGCGGCAAGATAACTGTGCTGGAATACATGACAGAAAAGGAGGATTTTTATGCCCATGCAATAAAATTCCTGGAGACTCGCCGCGATTATCTCCTGGCGCGTGCAGAGCTTTATGCCGAAACTCTCTGATATCTATCATTTAATCAATATAATACTTTTGAATCATGAAAAAACTGATTAAGATCTGCCTCTCCGTGGCAATCATTTTAACTATCGCCTTTACCGTGAAGGCCGTGCAGACTGCCCAAAGCCCCAAAATAGCCGAATGCACTCAAAGCGGACACTGCCTGAAGCAGCACAAAGCGTGTGCTGAAGCCGCATCTTGCCCGCAGGCACAGAGCTGCAAGGCCGCGTGCAAAGGTTGTGAGGCCGGGTGCAAGGAGTGCAAAGGATGTGCTGCCGGATGCAAGGAGTGCAAAGGATGTGCCGGAGCTTGCTGCGCGCAGGCGCAGAGCTGCAAGGCCGCGTGCAAGGACTGCGCTGCCGGATGCAAGGAGTGCAAGGACTGCGCTGCCGGATGCAAGGAGTGCAAGGACTGCGCTGCCGGATGCAAGGAGTGCAAGGACTGCGCTACGGCCGGAGGCTGCTGCAAGAAGTGAAAATACATGTTATTGATAGAAAGCGGCATCGGTTGTTCCGGTGCCGCTTTATTATATCATTGTTTCAAGGTAGGAGGGAAGATATTGCAGTTGTGTATTTTACTGCTTTATAGGTATTGCAGGGAGCTGATTTATGGGCTAACTTTGCACTCGGAATCCAGATACGAGCCATAATTAAAGAAGAATGATTCCTTTGTTATTAATTCTGATGAAAGGAGTGGGATTTGCGGAATGATTGGAAAATTCTATATGTTCATTGTCAGGAGGGAAGCGGCCATGATGCTTCCCTCCTGCGATGAATGGAATAAGAGAAAGGTTTAGTTGCATTATAATTCACGCTCAAGGGGCCATTCCGCCGTATGCGGGTTGGCCCCTTGACTCATTTTGCCGGAAGGAGGAAAGATCAGTTGTCGAATTCGTTGTATACTTCTTTCAGCTTCTTGTCGGATGATTTCAGGACTGACATGAAGTCGGGGAACATGAGCTTGAACTGATAGAGATTGGCAAAGAAACCTGCGCATTCGTATACGATGTCGTTCTGATTGTTGAGGTAGCAGCGTACGTAGCGCAGACTGCGTTCCGTCTCATTGCAGGCCTCAAGCACACCACGCCGGCCTGCGTCGGAGGCATCCATGAATCCTACTACTTTCACATAATATCCGTCGCCATAGGTGGCTACAATTACGAAGAAAGTGTCTCCTTCATACTTGAATTTCACATCTCCATCCTCATCAATGGTGGGAGCGTAACCTTCGGAGACAAGGAATTTCTTTACTTCATTGGTGAAAGACTGTTCAAGTGCGCTTTTATCAGCGCGTGCGCTGAAGCCTGCGCATGCCATGATTGTTACAAGGATAATAAGAACCTTTTTCATATAAGTAAGATTTTGTTAGATAAATGTGTCGGTCAATAGTTAATAGTGAAGCTGTTGGCTCCGGAGAAGGCGAATCTCACGTGCATTCCCTGCTGCATGGCGACTTTGGCTGCTGCCGCTGCGGTGGAAGAGGAGTTCATGTAGGCTTTTATGGCCTGGCGGAAGATAGGGTTGGAGGCACGGCAGTCTTCGGCATCATAGACGCTTGTATTGCACGAGACATGGAAGACCAGAGCATTGCCTGAGATCGAAGCGCCGGTTACGCGCATGCCGGATTCCATGTTGGCTGCCGAGACTGACTGCGCCGCTATTTTCACGGCGGCTGCGCCGGATGTTGCAGGGGCATTGGTTGTGGCGGCCTGTGCGCCCTGACGGGTGCCGGCATCATCTTTTTTCGCTTTTTTTGGCTGCGGGGCAGGCGTCATTGCCTTTTTCGCATCGGCCTCTTGCTTCTTGGGCTCTGCGGCCGGTTTGCCGGCATTATCATCGGGGGCCGGGGTTTCAACTGCGAGGCCGGCGTCTGCATGGGAAATTGAGTCAGACGGCACCTCTTCATTCACTATGGCAATCTCGCTGTCCATGATGGGCGCAGTATCTACTGAGTCGCTCTTTTTCCCACTCAGGGCGAAATAGCTTATTACTCCTGCTGCCAGAGCCACACCCAGCGCCAGCAAGACATATTTCACTGCCGAAGGCATGCCTTTGCGTGGTGCGGCCGGCACTCCGTCATGGAAGTTGCCGCCACCTTTGCCTATCACCTTGGTGCGCCTTCCTGCCGGAACTTCATCGGGCGTGACCTGTACCGGAATCACTTCATCTTCCGTGCGGCAATTCGCCATGATGTCGAGCACGGTGCCCATGTCGGCCGGACGCTTGCGCTTCACCATTTGCATGCAATGAGTGATAAGGTCACACAGAGTCTGATTGAGCGATGGGGGGAAGCTTAGCGCCTGGTTCTCAACCCGCTTGGGAGCCGGAGCAGGGGCCTCGCCGGCTATAAGCTTATAGAAAGTGGCGCCGAGAGAATAAATGTCGGTCTGAGGCGTGAATTCACTCACTCCATCAAGGTTATATTGCTCCATAGGAGAATATCCGGGACTCATGCCGTGAGGAGTGGTAGAGGTCTGGCCACCCGAATCGGAATATGCCTTGGAGAGGCCGAAGTCGATGAGTATCGGACAGGAATCCTCATTGCGCACCATGATATTGGCCGGCTTCACATCAAGATGCAGCAGATGCCTGGAGGTGTGCATATAGTTGAGGGCCGATGCTATCTGCTCCATGTATCGGAAAGCCGTCTTCCCGGATAGCGGGCCTTGCTTGCTTACGATTTCCTCAAGCGACTCCCCGTCGATGTATTCCATCACATAGTAGGCCGTATTGTTCTCCTCAAATACATCCTGAATCTTGATAATATTGGGATGGTCGAGCTTGGAGATATTCTTGGCTTCCTTGATGAACTTATTGCGCAGCTGATCCACAATCTCAGTGTTGTTCTTGGTGCCCATGGTGATGTGGGAGGTCTGGTCATCGCGGTCGCAATATTCCTTCGGGAAAAATTCCTTTATGGCCACTTTCCGGTCAAGTATAGTGTGAGAGGCGAGATATGTGATGCCGAATCCGCCCTGGCCCAATATTGACTCGATACGATATTTTCCTGAGAGCAGGGTTGTTCCGATGGCTAATTTGCAGGTTGACATAAGTGTGGGTGTATGATGCTGTTATGATCAGATGAAAAGTGATTTTGAGTCCTTGCCCTCAGGCGCATTCGAAGGAGCGGACTTGTCATCCTTATTGTTGTTGATGTTCTTATTGGGAGAGGGTTCGCGTATCACTCTACGTTCCTCTGTCTCGTCCGGGCTTTCAGCTTTTTCCTGCTTTCCCTTACGGGGCTCTCGGGTGGTGGATCCGGAGGGTGACGATTCCTTCTTCTTTACACTGGTGGCCTGACGCTTCTCCCGTGGGGGCTCAGGCTGCGCATCGGCTTCCGGCAGGATATTCCCGGAGGGATTTGCCGTGATCTCGGTGTTGTCATGCTGTGCGGCACTGTCAGCAGTTGCGGCTGACCTGTTTGCGCTTCTATTGTTCATGATCGTGAAGATATACACGGCTGCCGCAGCCACAATGGCCACAATTATCACCCAGGCCCATATATTGCCTCCTCCACCTTTGCGGGAGGCGGCTCCCGATTTATGGGAATTCTCTCCGGGAGCAGAGATCACTTCCGGTTTCTCGGCCAGTTCGGGAGACTGAGCCGCGGCTTTACGGGCCATGCGCTCCACCTCGGGCGTGACCAGGCCGGTCACAGAGCGCGAGAGCACCTGTCCCTGCTCCACATCGGTTATTTCCACGAGTATAGCCGTGTGGTTATCATGGTTGCGCTCAGTGGCACGGGTGAGAATCTCGCGCTTTTTGTCGATATCGCCACCTTCGCGGGAGAATATCTCGCGGATCGAGTCATTATCCATCTCCTCGAGCATCCCGTCGGAACAGATATAGAAATAATCGCCTGTGCGAATGTCGCTCGTATTGTAGAGATCGGCCTCGGGACGGGGGGAGAGGCGGGGCTGCATGGCGCGGGTGATGATGTTGCGCTGTGATGAGCGCCGGGCCTCCTCGGGGGTGAGTTCTCCGGCCTTGACCAGATCGTTTACCAGAGAGTGGTCGGAAGTGATGTGCAGCAGGCGTGTGGAAGCGGCATCGGCACCCGGGCGTATGTGCAGCACCCGGCTGTCGCCTATGTGGGCTATCATGGCCCCGTCAGCATGGAGCTTGAGCATTGCGAGTGTGGTGCCCGGCTTTCGGAATTCATCGCATTCCAAGAGGTCGAGCGCATCGAAAGCTGAGTTGAGGGCCTTGGTGAATGTGCGTACCGGGAAGGCTCCTTCGGCATCGGCTGCCGAGATGGATTTAGCCATGGCCTCACACACGGTGGCACTTGCCACCTCTCCGGCGGCATGCCCGCCCATGCCGTCGCATATGAGGAAGAGGCGCTCTTGAGCGTTGTCCCTGCCGCTTTGGGGGTACAGACTGTCCTCCTGATGCGGCATGCCGGACTTGTCAGTGCGCTGTCCCACTTCCCATATTGTGCGTGTATTGATCTGGAATTTCATGAGTCTTTAGTTAGAGGTTTAAGTTGATATTTGTGTCGCAAAGTTAGCAAATTTCCGGCAAATTTCCTATATGTTAGCAAGGTTTTTGGGTGAACTATATATACAATGATTCGGTAAAAATTACCGAAGTAGTTGAAAGTTAAGTTAATATATCG
>CAJTTA010000052.1 GCA_910579305.1 uncultured Muribaculaceae bacterium | reverse complement strand
AATCAGTCCTAATTTTTTGAGACCTCAAAAAGTTTTATCGGACAGCAATAATAAATTTTATTTTGCAGGAGCGAAAAATTTTTTCTACCTTTGTGCCCGAGCAAGGTTTGCCGCACTCCTATCGGAATGCGGTAAATAATAGGGAAAGCCGTGAGAATCGGCTACAGTACCCGCTGCTGTAAGTCTCTTCCTGACATGATTTTCATGCAGGAACGCATCGACAGGCCATGTCGGCGCCGGAGGGCGCCGAGAGCCACTGCAGTCTGAGAAACGACTGTGGGAAGGATTGCCTGATGATGCCGGAGACAAGTCAGAAGACCTGCCTTGCCCTCGACATATCAGGAATGCTGATGCTTCGGGATTAAAGAGCAGTATCCTCATCTACAGCCACACCTCGGCTTTCTTGCCAAGAGCAGGAGCGACAGGTGTGTCTGCGGCAAAGGCTTTTCCGGTTATGTCGGTTAATCATGTGACTATTAACCTTTTTTATTAACATAACCGTAAAAGCTTTTTTAATGTCCAAGCAAATCATGCGACTGGCGGCTACGTTGCTTGCCATGCTTTTCTGCTCTCAGGCTTTTGCCGACACGGAATCCTACACGATGCCGCGTAGAGACGGGAAACAAACCACGCAGACGGTAAATGACGCTTTGCTGTTTTACGACCACGGCGGCCCTACAGGCAATTTGTCCTCCACCTGGTATAAGACTCTGTGCGTGTTTACCAATCCCATTGAGGGCGACGGCCTGTCCATCACCTTCAGCAATTACGACCTGACCAATGCCGATGTCTACATCTACGACGGCGAGATCTCAGCCTCTAACAGTGTCTCGGAAGGATACATAGGTCATGTCACAGGCACCGGCTCCGCCCCTCTCTCTTTTGACGCGCCATCAGGCACTATGTCGGTGCTTTATTACAGCACGACCTCCAATGTAGCCGGCGCCGGATGGGAGGCTGTGATCGAGGCTCTCCCCTCGAAGGATATGGAATGGGTGTCGGCCTCTCGAGGCGAGATGCCCGTGACATATATCTATCCCGGAGCAAAGGATGTACCACTCATGTGCGTAGACCTGCTCACCGACGGTGGCGCCAATCCTTTAGCTCTCACATCCATGGGCTTCTCCATGGCCGGCGAGGGAATACAGAGTCTCACCAACATCCGCTGCATGGCCGGACGCAGCGCCTCATCGCCCGAAGGCGCCAGCCGACTTGGCCAGGCCCTCGACCATGCCTCGGCCTCAATGAGCTTCGCCGGCGAAATCCCACTCAAGAGCAAAGACAATTACGTGTGGCTCCTGGCCGACATCTCGGCCGATGCCACATCCGGTCTATCCTTCACTCCTGCATGCACATCGGCAGTGGCAGGAGGCGTCGAGCGCATATCCACACCCATAGAGGCAGCCGGAGCATCCGAAATCCAAAATATGCTCTTCATGCCCGAAGGCCCCGTTACGGTCAAGGTTGGCACCGAGCCTCTTGCTTTTTACGATGACGGTGGCCCTGATTCCAACATCTCAAAGCTCTTTGAGGGAGAAGTCACCTTCGAGCCGGTCAATGATGGCAAGAAGATACGCATAGTCTTCGAAGAACTCGCCCTCTTCAACACCTCGACAATAGAGCGCAACGACCGCCTGAATATATATTCCGGCCGCGCGGCAGAGCCCGCGGCCCTCATAGCATCTCTGCTCAATGAGCCTCTCACTCTCTACTCCACAGCCGAAGACGGTTCTCTCACTGTCACCTTCAAGAGCCTTACCGAAAGTTTCACCACCGCCGGATGGAAGGCCCATGTGGAAGAATTCACACCGCAGCCCATGACCGCTACTGCCATCACGGCCGAAAACACCGGCACGGCCACTGCCGCTGCAGGAAGCGAGGCTGCGGCCATAAGATTCAACATAGCCACATCAGGCACTGAGCCGGCACTGGGCCTCTCGGGTGTCACCCTATCTACAGCCGGCTCCACCGCTCAGATAGCTTCCGTGTCACTTTCCGACGCCTCCGGTCATATCCTGGCCTCTGCAGTGCCTCAGGGAGAAAGCGTAAATATCATGCCTGCAACTCCTCTCACGCTCTCTCAGCTGGCCAATGACTTCATCATATCCGTCACCCCGGCTGCAAATGCAATCTCCGGAGAAAAGCTTGCCATACTGCTCAGTGAAGTGGCGCTGTCCACAGGCGGCATGGCCCCATCCGCACCGGCCCGGGCCGAAATAACCATCGACAACAAGTGCCTGCTCACACAGGGCGAGCACTCGCACGTAATCTCAGGAGAATGGACTCTGGCCAATGAGCCGGCTTCCAGCCCTTACCTCGGATATGACGGCGCGGCCGGCGAACGCAAAGTTGTGCTCACCCCGGCCACCGAAGGAATGAAAATCGAACTTGAATTCGAATCCTTCTACATCAACTGGCCCACCTGGGGCAACGCGCCTTCTTTCAAGGTATACTCCGGCACGACCGCAACCGGCACTCCTCTTTGGGAATGCACCACCGCAACTGCCAAGACCGGCCCCGACATGCCTCTCAGATCTACTGCCGCCGACGGCTCAATGACAATCGTCTTCAACCCCAACGGCAACAACGGTGCGATGGGCAACGGTTTCCTCGCCAACATATGCGAATACACTCCCATGCCCATGGAGCTTGTCAAGGCTGAAGTCTTCCAAGGTGACACTGATGCCGTGAAGGGCGGAGACACCGATGTGGCCATTCTGCGCATAGCCTTCACCATGACAGGCGATCAGAATCCTCCGCTCCTGAATGAAGTGAAAGTCAATCTCAAGGACGCGGCCGGCAGCCTGGCGGCAGTGAAGCTCTATGCCTGCGGCAAGTCGGAGGAATTCTCAAATGCCAATCTTATCGCACAGGCCATTCCGGCTGCCGACGCGACCTCTGTGCTGCTCGTGCCCGACCTCTTCCGCATGCCTGAAAAGACCTCCTGCTACTGGCTGGCCTATGACATGAATTCCGAAATTGAAGCCGGTCATGAGATAGATGCATCGATAGCATCCGTCACGATGGGAGGAAAGAACGTGGAGGGCATAATCACGCCCGACCCCGAAGGAAGCCGTCAGTCGGTAAATGTATATTACTTCGCCGATGGCGACAACACGGTACCCGTAACCGGCACCATGTTCTTCTATGACAACGGAGGACCCGATGCAAAATACACCACCGACGCCAAGGGCACTGTGACCTTCACTCCTGCCGAAGGCGAGATAATCTGCATGACCTTCAAGCAATTCTATACCAACATAAACGATGACTTCCTCGTGTATGAAGGCACCGGCACCGACGGCAATCCGCGTCTCTCGCTATCAAGCTCCAAGACCGGCGACGACCTCCCCGTGATATACTCCAACGCCGCCGACGGAGCTTTCACCGTAGCCTTCAATCCTACGAGAAACAATACCAACGACGGCTGGTACATAGAGGTTTCATCCATCAAGCCCGAAGACCTCAACGTACAGAGCGTGGAACTCACCCCCTATGAAGGAGCCACACTGCTTCGCGGCAGCCGCAAGACTCCTCTCGCACGTCTCAAAGTAGTGGTGGACGGCAATCATGGCCCGGTGCCTTTCTCCGGATTTGAGTTTGACACCAACGGCACTTCAGCAGGCACTCTCGAGGGACTCTCGCTCTCGTCAAGTCTCACTATCGACGGCTATGATGACGTAAACGAAATCGCGACATCGGCCGACGGCTCTCTTACTGCCCCCGGGCATGCGCTCAGTGAGCCTGGCACATACTATTACTGGCTTCGCGCCGACATTGCGGCGGATGCTCCTGCAAACGCACACGTGGCCGTGGCGCTTTCATCCATCAAGAGCGGCGAGAAGACTCTTTTCGACTCCGCCACCGATCCTCTTGCTTTCTCTCTGACAAGCGGCCTTAACGGCACTTACACGATAGGCCGATCCGAAAATGCAGACTATGCCTCTATCCAGGCTGCGGCCGACGCACTTGCCTCAGGCATCGACGGCCCTGTCACTTTCCTCATCGAGAGCGGCAACTATCAGGAGAAGGTGACCTTCCCTGAAGTGCCCGGAGCCTGTGAGGAGCATCCCGTCCTGTTCCGCAGCGCGAGCGGCAACCGCTCTGACGTCACCGTGCACTACGACCGGTATGTAAGCAACGGCTACGGCACACCCGAATATGGTGTTATAACCGTGCAGGGCGCCGACTGGCTCACTCTCGAGTCAATCACCGTGACCAACCCGAGCATGGACTTCCCCATGCTGGTGAAACTTGAAAACGTATCCCGTCACTTCACCATGCGTGACTGTCATGTCTATACCGAACCCGGCACAGCGTTCTCTCACCCCACTCTCGTGGAATGCTATGTGAACTCCGACAAAGTGCCCAACCGCAACAATGACTACGCCACATTCACCGGCTGTCTCTTCGAAGGCGGATGGATAGGCGTGCAGCTTGGCGGCACTTCCATAGTGAAGCCCGCTCTGCCTGTGGAAACGGGAGGTCGCATCGAAGACTGCACCTTCGTCGGCCAGGGATCCAAGGCCATCTATATCTCTTCGGAGGCTTCCGCCTCTATCCTGCGCAACTATATAGAGAGCGGCATGAATGCCCAGTCCTCTTACTACGGCATGGACATCTACCGTGCCTCCGGCGACTTCCTGGTAGAGGGCAACACCATTGTGCACGGCTATGGCAAGAGCACATCCTCAGGCATATATCTCCGCCCCATGAGAGGCACAGAGGAGGCTCGCCCCCGCATCATCAACAATGAGATAGCCTTCACCGATGCCGCCGGCAATGTCGTGGGCATCAATGTGGCCGGCTCATCCGCCGATAACAACGCATATGTACGCATAGCCCACAACACCGTATCCATTTCGGGCAAAGCCACAGGAAGTTCCGCAATGTTCATAAATCAGTACATGACCGGGGCTGAGGTAGTCAACAATATCCTCGTGAACAATGCTGAGGGTTACGCCCTGCGCGTAAACAAGGCTGAGTACATGCCTGCCCTCCTTGCCACAAATATGCTATCTGCCGGCGACAAATTCTGCTACATGGCAGGAGACGTGGCTGATCTCGACGCTTGGGCCGCCGCCACCGGCGATGATTCTTCCTTCACTGCCGAAGTGACATTCCTCGGCGACGACATCCTCGAGCCGATGGACTTCGCTCCTCTCGCCCAGGGCTCGCCCCTGGACTATGCGGGCACTGACATCTCGGGTGTGGAGCGCGACAAGGCGACTCCCACTGTGGGCGCCTATGAAGCCACCGACACCTCTGCCGTGCCGGCTCCTGCCGAAGGCTTCCCCATGATCTCCGACGTGACACATGAGTCTGCCCGCCTCTCCATGCAGGCCAATTGCCACGGCGTGGCCCAGGTGATGATCCTTCCTGACGACGCAGAGGCTCCCTCGGCCGAAGAGATCGCCGCCTCAGAGACTCTCATAGAGCTACGCAAGGGACGCACCGGCAGCATCATGATCTCCTCCCTGACCCCCAACAGCTCTTACCGGGCATGGGTGCTCACCACGTCTCTGCGCGGAATCACCGGCGAGCCTGTGGCTACAGAAGTTTTCACCACTTCATATCTGCCCACCTCGGTATCCACCTTCGAGGCCGTAAGACCCGTTGAGGATAATGAAGAGCAATTTGAAGACGGCACTGCCCGCTTCGCCGGCTTCCTCATAGAGGAGCGCGAGAATCTGCCTGTGCCCGGATCGGTCAAAGTGGCGGTCATGGAGGATACTGAGGCATCGATAGTGCTCACCAACGCTCCCGACCTTGTGCTTGATGGCTTCTGGCTTGAGAACGAAGATGAGTTCACAATCTCTACATATGATGCCGATGAAAACAGGCTCACGGAGAAAGTGCTTCCCGCAGCATCATGGCGCTACGTCAACCTGCGTGACATGGGCCCTCTTTCCTCAGTGAGATTCTACACCGAAGGTGCTGCCGCCATCGATGACTTCTGCGGCGCTCCGCTCCCCCTCTCCACTTCTATCGAAGGTGCGGCGGATCGTATCGCTCAAGGTGCGGAATTCACCCTGACTGCCCTTCCTGAGGGTGGTGTGGCTCCCTTCTCATATGAATGGAGCGACTCCCTGCGCGACATAATCGGCAACGGAGCCACTCTCTCACGCAATGCCGAAGTGACCTGCATATACGGCCTTACAGTGACCGATGCATGGGGAGCGAAGGCTACAGCTTCCGTGCGTGTCTCCGTGACAGGCGAGATGGCTGTAGGCTCATTCGACGACCTGTATCTCGCACCCGAGTCAGAGTGGATAGGCAATACAGAAGATCCCGACTATAGCTCCGGCACTTTCCTCACCGGCTCTTTTGAGCTCAACAACTTCTATATGGCCGAATATCGCTCCTGGAGCTGGTTTGGCTACGCATCTCACACCTCTACCGAGTATTCGGATCTTTCCGACCAGATGCACTGCGCTGCCGGAGGAGGTCTCGACGGCTCGGCCAATTACGGTGTGGCCTTCCTGAGTGATTATTACGGCCCTGCTCTCATAAGCTTCACCAATACTACCGGAAGCCAGAGGGTGCCCGGCCTGTGGCTCACCAACACGGCATGGGTGAAAGACGCCGTCTACTATGGCGACGGCATGAGTGATGCATTCTCCCATGGTGATTACTGCTCCGTGAAGATAAGCGGCCTGAAGGAAGACGGTTCCTACACAGATCCTGTGGAATTCTTCCTGGCCGACTTCAGAGCTGATGATGAGGCCGACCATTTCTGCCTCGACACCTGGCAGTGGTGCTCACTCGCCGAGCTTGGAGAGGTGAGCGGTCTGCACTTCGAATTTGTCTCCACCAAGCGCAACAGCTATGGCCCCACCACGCCATCATACGTGTGTATCGACAATCTCGGCGATGCGTGTCCTGTGGAGGAGGCCGACCATGTCACTGTGCATGATGACCTCCGCAGCATAGAGCTGGCTCCCCTCTTCGGATTTGCCGAAGATGAAGGCACTCCCGTCTATACACTGTTGAGCGGCGAAGGCACTATCAGTGGCGACCGGGTTGTAGTAACCGCACCTATGCTTGAGAGCACCACCCTGCTTATCAAAGGCACGCAGCGCGGATGCAGCCGCTGGATCTCCCTGCCTGTAGACGTGACCACAGCCGGTGTCGGCATAATCGACGCCTCCCAGGTGACAGATATCGACATCTTCACACCTTCAGGCATACATGTATTCTCAGGCACCGATATGCCCGAACTCCCCACCGGCATATACATCATAGTGCGTCATACTCCTGACGGAGACCTACGCACCGTGGAGCGCCGTTAACCGATTGAACAACAGTTTTTCTTTGCTATAATAATAGCCTTAAAGCCCGCGCCGAGGAGTGAGTCCCCGACGCGGGCTGATCTTATAACACAGGTTAAGAGCAGGCTCTTACGTTTTTATAAGCTTTTAATTACGAAGCTTGTCGGCTATATTCTCAGCCATATCCGAACCTTTCTCAAGGGCATCGGCGGTAAATCCCTTCACCTTGTCGAAAAAAGAAGATGTCTTCTCGGCCGCCTTATCCTTCATGGCAGCCGCGCTCTCCTTGGCCGTCCGGGCCTTCTCCGCAGCCGAATCCTTTATATCCTTCACCTTGTCGGCAGCTTTCTCACTCACCGCCGCAGCTTCGGCTTTCACTGCCACTTTCGCAGCTTTAGAACTTACCTTTGCGGCCTTCTCTGAGACTTGCGCAGCAACGTCTGCGACTTTCTGTTTTGATGTGCTCATAGTTGTCGTGTTTTTTAAGTTTAAGGTTTGGTCTGTGCTTATTATAACCCCTACCCGTCAATTTTTGTTCATGCCGCACCGGCCCGCTCGCTCAATTTCTGCGCAGACGGGCCACAGGAATCCCCATGCGGTCACGATACTTGGCCACTGTGCGCCGACTCACATCAAAGCCGCTCTCGGCCAGCATCCTGCACAACGCCTCATCGCTCAACGGATGCCTGGAGTCCTCCTCCTTCACCAGCTTGCGTATCTGAGCCTGCACCTGACGGGCCGACACCTCTTCTCCCTCGCCTGAGGCATAGCCCTCGCTGAAGAAATGACGCAAAGGCAGAATCCTGCCATGAGTCTGTACATACTTTCCCGATGTTGAGCGCGAGATGGTGCTCGGGTCAAAGCCCGTGACTGCGGCCACATCCTTGAGAGTCATCGGGCGCAGAGCCGCATCATCGGCCGTCATGAAGAAATCACGTTGCAGGCTCACTATGGCCGTGATCACCGACATGAGCGTATCCCTGCGCTGCTTGAGCAGCAATATGAAATCGCGGGCATCGTTATATCGGGCGTTTATATAGTCGGCACCCTTGATCTTACGGCGGCCGGCATTCTTCTGCATCAGCTTCATTGCGCTCTCAAAGTAAGCCACCACCGCCAGCTCCGGGCGCTTTCCGGCAAGACTCACTGCAAGTTCTCCGGAATCGTCAGCCTCCACTATAAAATCAGGCACAATGGCGGCGGCATGCGCTCCACGGCCTGAGCCTATGGCTCCTCCCGGCTTGGGATTTAGGCGGGCTATCAGCGCGGCGGCATCGGCAGCCCTGTGGCGGTCGATGTGCAGACGCGCTCCCAGCCGGTGTGTATGGCGCTTGAGAAAGAGATCCCAGGCCTCAGCCACCACACGCAAAGCGTCATCCCTCTGCCGGGATGCGGGCAAGCGCCGCAGTTGCAGCTCCATGCACTGCTCCAGTGTCTCGGCAGCCACTCCCGGAGGGTCGAGACTGCGCACAGCCTGCAGAGCGCGCTGCATCTGCTCCGGAGAGTATTCCCTGCCGGAAAATATGGTGAGATCGCTGAGCATGCCGGCCGGCGAGCGATTCAGATAGCCATTGGGGTCAAGATTTCCCACAATGTATTCCGCCACGGCTCTGTCTTCAGGATCTATGTCAAGCTCTCCGAGCTGGGCAAGCAATGAGGAATAGAGATCATCGCCATCATCGGGAGTGACAGGCACATAGAAATCCTCACGGGAGGAGGAGGGAGCGCGCAGTCGGTAATAGGGCACATCATCGGGATCGGCATAATCATTGCGCTGCAGCTCCTCGGCCGACTCCGAGAAGGCACTTCCGTCTTCGGTAGGAGGCAATGAGGCCGATTCCTCCACAAGCTCAAGGGCAGGATTGTCGGCAAGCTCACGCTCCACCGCCTCTTCGGCCTCGCTGCGATTCATCTCAAGCAGGCGCACGAACCTCACCTGCTGCGGAGAGAGACGCTGCTGGAGCTGTTCGCCAAGATGCTGGGAAAGGTTCTGAGAAGGTACTGCCATAATATGCGGGGATTATTTGTAATGCGAATTTAGCACTTTTGACTCTCACGGGCAAAAAAAAAGCCAAAAAATTTCGCAGGGACGGAAAATTACATTAATTTTGCACTTTGAAAAATAACACCCACATTCAGACAAAAAACATTGCAAATGGCAAATAAGAATAATAAGGCACCCGAGGAGGCAACCGGCCTCGAGAACATCAATGAAAGCCTCACATCCTTCGGCTCCCGCATGGAGCAGCACAAAGGCCTCATAGGCGGCATCGTAGCCGGTGTGATAGTCGTAGCTATAGCCGTATTCGGCTTCGTGTTCTTCAACAATCGCTCCAATCAGGAATCCGCCCGCAAGTACAGCGGCCTGGAGGTGAAGATCGAGGAGCAGGCCCGTAAGGCTTCTCCCGCCGCGCAGGACTCTGTGCGCAACGCTCTTTGGGAAAAGGAGCTTAAGGCTCTCGCCGCCTCCGAGAGCGGAAAGCCCGGTGCCACTCTTGCCAATATCAATCTGGCAGGCCGTTATTATGACGCCGGCAAGTATAAGGAAGCTCTCGCATGCATCAATGGTGCCGATGTGAGCGAGCCGGTGATGAAGGGGCTGCTCTCGCTGCTCAAGGGTGACTGCCACGTAGGCCTCAAGCAATATCCTGAGGCAATCAAGGCTTACGACGAGGCAATAGCCGACGGCGCCAAGACGCCCGATGTGGCCGTGCGCGCTCTTTCCAAGAAAGCTCTCGTGCTCGACGCTCAGAAGAAATATGCCGAAGCAAAGGCCGTATACGAAATCATGCTCAAGGATTATCCCATGGAGGCAAATAATATCGGCATCAACCCCGAGGCTTATATAGCCCGTGAAAACGGCCGCCTCGGCAAGTGACGTCTTTCAAGGCACTGATCAAACTACTGTAAACATCCATATATCTGAGAGTCGCACCCCTTGGTCGCGACTCTTTTTTTGCATAGGCTGACACGCTCCCGATGTATGCCTGTCAACCTTTATTTCTAAACATTACCCTCGGCAGGCTTGTTTCTCCTTTACTAAGAGAGTCTTTAAAGTCAAATAACATCTAAATCTTAAATTGCTATGAATACTAACGCGAGTTCGGGATAAGAATATTTAATTTACGACCTATCCAAAGGATAT
>CAJTTA010000051.1 GCA_910579305.1 uncultured Muribaculaceae bacterium | reverse complement strand
GATTAGCTGAAACATATGCAAATAAATCAGGCGACCTGTCAAGGTCGCCCAATGCTCTATGTCCTTTAGTTTGCTTTAAATTGAAGAATCTTATCCCGAACTCGCGTTAAATATTTCCCTATCCCAAGAGTCAGAGAAAATACTCAGGCTCTTTTCTCTTGGAGAATGCGGATGAAAACATTTTTCCGATGAGGCCGTATTTTAATCCGCCGTAGCTGCGGGCCCCATGCGTGCATACGTGAATGCATCGGCCGCACGAGATGCATCTTTTATTGTCAGTGAGCCATGGCGATTCAGAGTCAATGGCTCCCGTTGGGCATTTCTGAGAACACTCACCACAACTGTGGCACAAAGCCCTCTTGCCAGCCGGGTGAAGCGGTACGCCTCCATAATTCTTGTATGGACGGTTGCCCTTTACCTGCAATGCGTTCATTCTTTCGGAGCCCAATGCTTCCATGCACTTACGCGCGAAATATTCCAGTTTGCTTATGTCGGAAGCATCGGGCCTCTCTGCGGCTACATTTGGAAAAATTGAGTGTCGCGCGATGAATGCTCCTGCCCCGAGCACAGCGAATCCATTTTGAGAAATAATATCCGTAATTTCAAGCAGCGCATCATCATAGTCCCTGTTTCCATAGACGGCCAATGCGATAGCTTTGCTCTCGTTTCCTTTAAGTCGTTTCAAGACATCGGCCACGATAGAGGGAATTCTACCTCCATATACTGGAGATGCTACGACTACCACATCTTCGGCATCAAATTCAGGAAGCCGGATGCTTATGTCATCTGCAATGTTAACGGATATGCCTTTGGTCAAGCCGATAGCCTCACGCATGGCTTCGGCATATTTTTGGGTTGTGCCGGTAGCGCTGAAGTAGATAAGGTTTAATCTGTGTGGTCTCACGCTTATATATCTTATGAGCTGTCTGCAAAAAAAAGCAATGGCCGACGGCAGAGTATCCGGCGGCCATTGTACTAAATTTAACCCTGTGAAAAGGGATTACATGTTCTGAAGCTTGAAGGTTACGGGGAGTGTGAAGTAGGAGCGAACGGCAGCGCCATTGTTCTTACCGGGAGTCCAACGGGGCATCTTCTTCACCACGCGGATGGCCTCGCGGTCGAGATCCTTATCCACGCCACGCACTACCGTGGGGTTGGTGATGCTGCCGTCTTTCTCTACGGTAAACTTCACGATTACCTTACCCTGCACGTTGTTCTGCTGAGCGAGCTCAGGATAACGGAGGTTGCTGCTGAGCCACTTCATGAGCGCGCCCTGGCCGCCGGGGAAAGAAGCCTGCTGCTCTACAGCCTCGAAGATCTTCTCGGGCTCCGGAGCCTTGGGCTCGGGTTTCACCTCTTCTACAACCTGCACAGCCTTAACAGCATCGTTCACCTGGCCGACGTCAATCTTACCTTCCTGGTTGACGGCGCCCACCTGGGCCTCGTTGCTCTGGATCTCATCCATGTTCTTCACTTCCTTGTCGGCATCAGCCTTATCAACGATAGCGATGGCAGTCACCTGCTGAGAGGCTACCTGCTCTTCCACGGTCTGTTCCTCAGGCTCGGGTTCTTCTTCATATTTCACTTCCTCCTCCTCTTCCTGAGTCTGCTCTTCCTGCAGCATCTCGATCTGGCTCATCTGCTCGCCTTTGGCGAGGGCGTCTTCTTCAGCACGCTTGAAATCCAGATAGGCGCTGTAGGAAACGACAGCGATAGCAACAGCTATAAGAAGAAGGATTATACCAATGATAGCAATCCAGTGACGGCGCATGCTGCGCTGTCTCATAACATATGCACCGAAGTCTTTGTTCTTACCGTCAAAGACGATGTCGGTCCATTCCTTAGACGTAAGATTTACTCCTTTTGCCATATTCTGTGATGTGTGTTAAATCGGTTAATAAATCTTACTCGGATTACTTGTGACGACGCTGGAAGTCTTCAAGAAGAGCTTTATCCTGCGGCGTGAGGTTATCAATCTGGTATCTTGCAATCTGGTTGATCTGCATCTCATCAAGGAGAGCTACGAGAGAGCCGTAGGATGCGGCATCTGTAGCCTTGATGATGATGGTGAGCTTGCCGTATTCATCATTGTTGCGCACGAGGCGTGCGAGGCTGTCGAATTCGGCCTGGTTGATCTGCCCGTCCTTGAATCGCTGACGGATGGGCTCGATTGCTTCGAGTACTTTCTTGTTGCGGTCAATGATAATGCGGCGTATGCCGTCTTTCTCACCCATGTTGAAGGAAGCTTTCACGAGCTTCTCCTGGCCTGCAGGTATGTTGACCTTGATGTTGGCCGGATCAGACTCATCAAGAATCTTGATGCCGCCTTCAGTAGTGGGAATTTCAGTGGCCTTACCCTCGTAATAATAGATTTCGGGAGTTATGCTGCCGCCGATGGTATCGGGCTGACCGTTGGGGAGGCGCTTGGCGTCGACTATGATGGTCACAGCGTCGGCCGCACTTGCCTGGTTCATTTGCTCCGTGCTCAGGTTCTCCTTGTTGGAAGGGAGAGCGATGTTAAGAGTCTGGGTCTTAATCATCGTCGTACACAGCATGAAGAACGTGATAAGAAGCATGTTCATGTCGACCATGGGAGTGAAGTCCACACGGATGGTCATTTTTTTCTGGTGGTTCTTGCCTTTGCCGTTGCCACCATCTGATTCGATCTGTGCCATGTTCTTAAGATTCTTCTTGTTTGAGAGCAGTGACAAGGGTAAATTTGTTCTTACCGATTGTCTGCATATTATCCATAATCATGTGCACTGTCTCGAAGCGGGTAGACTGGTCTGCCTTGAGAGAGAAGCCCACGCCTTTGGAGATGGCCTTCTTGAGAGCATCGTTGGAAGTATGGGAGATTGCCATAATCCACATCTGATACTCTGTGAGACCTTTCTGATACTTAGAGGCGGAGATGCGTTCTTTCTCTGCTTCGGTGAGGTAGTGCACCGGAATTCCGGTGTGACGGCCGGTCTCTTCAAGCTTGCCGCTTATCCACTGATCCTGCTCCTCGGGAGAAGCGGAGAGGAAAGTAGGGAGCTCCTTGAAGGGAACACCGAAAGCGCCGAGCTTTGAGAAAGCGAGCTTCTGCTCGGGAGTGAAGTTTACGGTGTTGCCGGTCTGTTGTGCGTATTCCTTAATCATGTTTTCGAGAAGCTCCAGACGCATTTTCTCGTTGGATGCTTCCTGAGTGGTGTCGTTGGTCATCGTAATCCACACTTTGCCTTGGGGATTTACGAGCACCTGCGCCACATTGTTCATGGGCATTTCCTCCTGTGATACAGAGGGAGGAGTGTTGGCCTGATATGGCTCCTTTGCCAGGAACGTCGAAGTCAACATGAAGAAGGTAAGCAGGAGCACGGTCACGTCGGACATGGCGGTCATGTCGATAAACGTGCTCTTCTTGTTTTGTTTAACTCTTCCCATATTGCTATAGACTTATAAAGTGGTGAATGCAGTGATTTTTTCCGAAATATACACTTTATCCGTTGTAGGATTAGTGAGTTGCGGAGAAAGTTGCTACGATTGAGAAACCAACTTCGTCGATAGCGTAGGTGAGGTTGTCGATTTTGTTAGTGTAGAAGTTGTAGGAGATAACTGCGAGAGCACCTGTTGCGATACCGGTGGCGGTGTTGATAAGTGCCTCGGAGATACCGGTGGAGAGCTGAGTGGCATCGGGCGCGCCTGAGTTTGCAAGAGCCTGGAAGGACTTGATCATACCCATCACAGTACCGAGAAGACCCACGAGAGTACCGAGAGTGGTGAGTGTTGCCACGATGGGAAGATTTTGCTGCAGAGAGGGCATCTCGAGTGCAGTGGCTTCCTCTACCTCGTTGCGGAGGATGGTGAGCTTCTGCTCCTTGGAAAGAACGGTGTTGGCATCCATCTCTTTATACTTCACGAGCACGGCGTGAACTACAGCTGCCACTGAACCCTTCTGAGTCTTGCAGCGGTTGAGGGCCTGGTCGATCTTGCCTGCGGCGAGGTCGCTCTTGATGTCAACAACAAATTTGGGCACGGAGCCTTTGCCTTTGGCGGAAGCGAGAGCGATCCAGCGCTCGATGGAGAGCACTATTACAGTGAAGAGAAGGGTGATGAGAATAGGCACAATGAAACCGCCCTTATAGACTGTGCCGGCATAGTTGAGGGGATGTCCGTTTACGGGATCGTTGTCGGAGAAGTTGGAGGGGTCACCCATTACAAACATGAAGAGGCATACTGCAAATGCCGCGCAAACGAGAATTACGAGGAAGGCGCTTGAAATGCCTTTTACATTTGAGATTTTCTCTTCTTTCTTTACGGCAGCTCTGGGGGCTGCGGGCTTGGGAGTGGTAGCTTCCATAGTGATGTTGTGAGAAATTTTGGTTGTTAATATAAGTTGTTTTATCTGTTCGTTTTTATATGGCTGCAGACTTTAGCCGCTGCCGGGTACAAGTTATATACGTGAGGAAAGCATGTATTATTGCGCTGTCAATATAACTTTGCAAAATTACGGAATTATTTAGACACGGCAAAGGTTGGATTGTGGTAAAAAACATGTTTTGCAACATGTTTTTGGTGCCGGAAGCCTGCTTTGAGTATTTTTAAGTGTGTGTCGGAGTCGCTTCCGGCAGTGTTATGCATCGGTATTCGATGTTGTGCCATGTAGGTATTTGCCTGTGTATAATAATGCCTCATGAATAAATTTTGCAGCAAAATTATCCATGAGGCTATTATGAATATTATAGTGCGGGCTGATTACTGCTTGATGGCTGCTATGCCTGGCAGAACCTTGCCTTCGATAGCCTCAAGCAGAGCGCCGCCGCCGGTGGAGACATAGCTCACGGAGTCGGCCATTCCGAATTTGTTGACACATGCCACGGAGTCGCCGCCGCCTACGAGGGAGAATGCTCCGTTGTCAGTAGCTTCTACGATTGCCTCAGCTATGGCACGGCTGCCTGCTGTGAAATTATCGAATTCGAATACTCCTGCGGGGCCGTTCCAGAGTATGGTCTTGGCCGGGAGAATTGCATCGCGGAATGCCTTGCGGGTTTCGGGGCCGGCATCGAGTCCTTCCCATCCTTCGGGTATGTCATTGCTCGGGCACACCATTGTCTTGGCATCATTGCTGAATGCGTCGGCTGCCACGCAGTCGGTGCCGAGCACGAGATTCACTCCCTTCTGCTTTGCCTTCTCGATAATGTCGAGAGCGAGCTGAAGTTTGTCATCCTCGCATATGGAGTTGCCTATTTTCCCGCCGAGCGCCTTTGCAAAGGTATAGGTCATGCCTCCGCAGAGGATGAGGTTGTCCACCTTATCCATAAGGTTTTCGATAATGCCGATTTTTGTGCTCACCTTGGAGCCGCCCATGATGGCTGTGAAGGGGCGCTTTATGTCGGAGAGGATATTGTCCACTGCCTTCACCTCTTTCTCCATGAGATAGCCGAGCATTTTGCTGTCGGGAGTGAAATAATCGGCGATCACGGCTGTGGAGGCATGCTTACGGTGGGCGGTGCCGAACGCATCGTTCACATATACATCGGCATATGATGCAAGAGTCTTGGCAAACTCCTTCTGGCTCTCTTTCATATCTTTCTTGGCCTGCTCGTAAGCCGGATCATTCTTGTCGATTCCTACGGGCTTGCCCTCTTCCTCAGGATAGAAGCGGAGGTTTTCAAGCAGGAGCACCTGGCCCGGCTTGAGTGCGGCTGCAGCTTCACTGGCGTTGGCGCAGTCGGGGGCAAACTGCACATCGGTGCCGAGCGCCTTGGCTACGTCTTCGCGAATCTGACTCAGGGAGAACTTGGGGTTCACCTTGCCTTTGGGCTTGCCCATGTGGCTCATGAGAATGAGGGAGCCGCCGTCGGCCAGGATTTTCTTAAGAGTGGGAAGAGCGCCGCGTATGCGGGTGTCATCTGTGATGTGGCCGTTCTCATCAAGAGGCACGTTGAAGTCAACGCGCACGATAGCTTTCTTTCCGGAGAAATCGTAATTATCAATATTTGCCATTATAATTAAGTTATGGTTATACACATCATACAACACACGGGAATGTGATATGTTGCAATTAATGCGCGAAGTTACGAATTCTTTGGGAATTTTCAAAAGTATTTTGCTAATTTTGCACCTTAGTAAGTAAGAGGCAAATGGAAAGACTACACAATCTTTATAAGAAATATTCCGGCCATGATGTGGAAGAGATGCAACCTATATCGGGAAGCGGAAGCGCACGCCGTTATTTTCGCCTCAGTGGCAAGGCTGGAAGCGTGATAGGAGTAATAGGTACTGACCGACGTGAGAATGAGGCTTTTGTCAATCTCTCGCGGGCGTTCCGATCATGTGATTGTAATGTGCCGGAGGTATACGTGGTATCGGATGACGGCATGGCATATCTGCAACAGGATCTTGGCGACATGTCGCTTTTTTCCATGTTGTCATCACCTGAGGCTGAGGAATATGTGGAAGCAGTCATGAGAACGCTCCCGGATATGCAGCTCGCTTCAGGCATTACGGAGGAGATGCTTTATCCCGTGACCGACATGACATTCCGTCATGTAATGAATGATCTGAATTATTTCAAATATTGTTTCCTCAAGGCAGCTGGCGTGGAGGCCGATGAGGATGCGCTTGAACAGGATTTTGAGTCTTTGGCCCGTGCTGTGGCCGATACTCCTCCCGAGCTGATGGGCCTTTCATTGCGTGACTGCCAGAGTCGTAATGTCATGATTCACGATGGCTCTCCATGGTTTATCGATTTTCAGAGTGCCCGACGGGCTCCATTGTTTTATGATGTGGCATCTTTCTTGTGGCAGGCGCGTGCAGGGTTTTCCGCCTCCTTCCGGCAGCGCATGGTCAAGACTTACATGGAAGCGCTGGGCAGGCATCGCTGCGTGACAGAGGCAGCGATGGAAGAGTCATTGCGCACAATGCTGTGGATACGCACCCTTCAGGTGCTCGGAGCCTATGGCCTTCGCGGCCTCACTCAGCGCAAGGCTCATTTTGTGGAAAGCATACCCGGTGCTCTCGATAATGTGCGTGAGCTTCTTGCTTCCTGCGCATTTCCGGCGCTTAAGGAGCTGAGGAGATGCCTGGACGCGGTGGCAAGCATGGAACGCTTCCGGCGCAGAGCAGATGACGGCAGGCTTCTGGTGAGTGTGTTCAGCTTTTCGTATAAACAGGGCTATCCTGAGGATCTTACGGGTAATGGCGGTGGATTCATGTTTGACTGTCGGGCCATGCATAATCCGGGTCGATATGAGCGTTACCGCCATCTCACGGGCCGAGATGTGCCGGTCATGGAATTTCTTGAGGAGAGGGAAGAGGTGCAGAAGTTTCTCAGTAATGTTCTCGCATTGACAGAACCGGCGGTGGCCCGTTACCTGTCGAGGGGATTCAGCAACCTGCAGATAGGGTTCGGCTGCACGGGAGGTCAGCATCGATCAGTGTATTGTGCCGAGCACATGGCCCGGATGCTCCGGGAGATTTTTCCCGAGGATGAGGTGGCAATACATCTGTGTCACAGAGAGCAGAACATTGATCTTAAGTTATGAAAGCATTTATACTTGCCGCCGGTCTCGGCACCCGTCTCCGTCCCTGGACTTTGTCACATCCCAAGGCACTCGTGCCTGTGGAAGGAGTGCCTATGCTTCAAAGAGTGATAGAGAGGCTTATCGCCGAGGGATTCAATAACATTACAGTGAATGTACACCATTTTGCAGAGCAGATCGAGGAGTTTCTTGCCCGGCATGATTTCAATGCTGAAATTCTCGTGAGTGATGAGCGAGAGTCATTGCTCGACACGGGAGGCGCGCTCCTCAAGGCCGCATCTATGATATGTGCCGATGATGAGCCTGTGCTTGTGCACAATGTGGATATATTGAGCAATGCTCCTCTCCGGGCGCTTATGGCCGAGCATAAGCGCCAAGGGGCTGCAGCCACGTTGCTCACTTCAGGTCGTGATTCAAGCCGGAGGCTTGTCTTTGATTCCGAAGGATTCCTTAAAGGCTGGCACAATCTTAGTCTTGACACCTGGCGCCCGGAGGGCTTTCTCGCCACAGAGTCTATGACTCAAGAGGCATTCAGCGGCATTCATGTCATATCTGCGGCCCTTGTCACGGAAATGGCTGCATGCGGACTGGGGGAAAAGTTCAGTATAATTGACTATTATCTTCTTAAGGCCGGGGAAGGAAAAGACATAAGGCACATGAAGGCACCGGATCTCACTCTGCTTGACATAGGCAAGCCTGATACGCTCGCGCAATCTGCCGCTCTGCTTCGAGGGCGTTTGAATTCGCCTGCATTATAGAATAGAAAAGAGCCATTCCGTACATCGGTTCTTATGCGGAACCCCTGTGCGAAGTGGCTTTAATGAAAGGATTATTGAAGTCTATATGTCTCATGCATGGTTCATGCATGCATGTGTGTGCTGCGTTCGGCATCGATCACATCGTTTACTTCATGCTTCTTCTGATTGAACTGGAAGATACATCCAAGCACAAGAAGCACTATTGACGCTCCGCCGAGCCACCATGTGAGAGCTACTCCGCTTGTGAAGCATGAGGCTGCAAGCAGACAGGCTCCGATAATGTAACAAATAATAGAAAGTGCTTTCATAATATTAAAATTATTAAGTTTATAAAGGAGGTATGTTTCTCGTAGTTCTGATATTATAACATGCGGCGGCTTACGATGGTTCGAGCTATAAATGTTAAAGTTCAGTCCTGCAGGATATTCTTTTATCCCTATTACAATTTATATACCAGCATAAAATTCAGGCCCCATTGGTCGGCAGTGGCAATGACTTCAGAGGTACTTGCATATGTACCGTCGACAATCCATTCCATATATTTGTCATATCGAGAGTTGCGGTGATACCAGTTGACAGAGGTGTTAAGATAAAGTTGTTGCCATATTCTGCAACCAATGCTAATGTCAAGATGATTGAATGTAGAGGCGGATACATCCCCCTGAATATTGAGCGGTTTCTCTGTAGGTGTCTGCACTGCGTCTGAATTAGAGCCGCGCCAAGTGTAGAGACGATACATCCTGTCGGTTGCAGAAATTATGATATTATTCTTGGCAAGAAGCCATTCCGCGCCGAATTTAAGAGAGAAACCTGATCCCCAGTTATAGTTGCGGTTGTAATAGCGATAGAAATCAGTGAGGATCCCGCCAAGAATAACGGCATTTGCGTGTAAATGAGCGTTTATGGTATGCTGAGGAGACGGGGCATACCTCAACATTGCGCCGGCCCCTAACGATGCCGGTGAGCCGAATTTGTACGGCACTACACAAGGAGGGAGATATGGATCAGCGATTTGAGAGCTGATCGTATCGGAGTCGAAGTAATCGAAATGCTGATACATGCCGAGAGAGAGCCGGCATGAAGGGGCGTCGATCAGCTCACGAGACAGTAGCCTGCCTATGATTTCCATCCGCGAGAGAAGCGGTTGGGTCTTGATGGCATTCAGCTCTGTGAAAAAAGAGAAATAATCGTAAGGCGCGCAATCGGACTCGGTATAGCGGTCGCCATATTCTATCGCTATTGTCGCGGCAAGCCCTCCCTTGTTCACATTGTCATTGTCATGATATACGAGCACACGGGAGCCAAGTCCGAAGCTCACGCTCACCGGAGGGGTTCCGAAGCGGCGACCGGTGGTGGCCCTGCGTTGCCATGCTCTGCCGGTGACAAGGCGCGTGAATCCTCGCATCGGAGAGATTACGAACGCAGCCAGTTCGCGGCCGAAACGTCCCCAACCCTGAGTGCGGTCATCCAGCACAATATCGGATGTGCGGTACAGCACTTCGCCTATGGCCGCGCCACCGATTGGGGTCGCTATTATGTCGTTGGTGGAGGGATACTCTTTTTCCATAAACATTTCCCACATGGCGCTCCCCCCTATAGCAAACAACTCTGATTGCCAGAAATTAAAGCCATTGGAGCGGCCGGCGTTGAAGAACAGCGAACCGTTGTAGGGATGAGCGAACATGTTGGTGCCGAGGTGGTCGTTATCCCACTCGAATCCGTGTCGGAAATTCTCCTTTATGGTTTGCCAGGAAATATAGGCATAATGGCCTTTCTGTACATATCTGTCGAATGCCCAGAGGCCGATATTGAATCCTGCAGTCTCGGCTGTAGCTCTCCAGAATGATTTGTGTGAGAGTCGTCTCACGTCTGAACTGTCGGGCGGTACGGGGGTGGCGACAATATATCTTTCAGGTGCGACTGCCTGCAAGCTGTCACACCACAGTTGAGCCGAAGATTCGGATGCAAGTGCTGCAATAAATATCAATACAAGAAGTCTTTGCCACATAAGATAAGCATGGAATGTTGATTGCCGTACGGTCTGCAAAATTAGTGAAAATAATTAATATGACAATTCTTGTATTGGTGTAAAACAGGGCAACCGCATCAGAATCCATAATTTTTAAGAAGCGTTATCAAATATTTAG
>CAJTTA010000050.1 GCA_910579305.1 uncultured Muribaculaceae bacterium | reverse complement strand
CAGCGTTCGAGCCATGCCTTTTTGCCATCTTCAAGTTTTATCGGACAGCAATAATAAAAAATAGAACACTGTATATAGAGACCTATGATTATGAAGAGACTGATACTCATGGCATTTTTGCTTACATGCGTTATGATGCCTGCGCGTGCCTTGGTGAGATTCACGTTCGAACCGGGAAGTGTCTCGGGTGTGCGTTCTGATGTGCAATCTGCCATGGAGAGCAATGTCTCGGCGTTGCTCACAGAGATAGACAATGCCTATAACGGCAAGCGTTCACTGAATCTTTCGGGGCTGAACATAGAGAGCATTGCCAGGAACCGCTTGAATGCCGTATGGGACTCGGCTGTGCATTTTTATCCCCGGATGAAAGATGTGAGCGTGAAGCTTGTGCGCGATTTCCAGGGTTACCAGGCGCGCCAGATACTTGTCAGGCTTGAGCCGGATCCCACATATCATGGCAGCCTCACGCGAGAACTTAATGTGAGTTTCAATCGTAAAGGCGTGATAACCGGAGTGCGTCTTGTGGATTCTGATGAGATATCACCTGAAGCATTCTTTGAAGACGGCATAGCTGTGGATGATCTTGAGCGAAGGATGGAAGTGGTGAAATGGGTAGAGGATTTCAGAAGCTATTATCTGGAGGGCAACGCCCAGGCTATAGAGGATATATTCTCGGAAAATGCCATAATTATCACTGGATCAGTACATTCGGTGAAGACTAAGATGGGCGACGGCTCATTCCAGATACGCAAGGAGGTGAAATATAATTCGCAGAACCGCACACAGTATGCCAATAAGCTCAGGCAGATATTCAAGAAAGGAAAAGTGAAATTGAAATTCGACAGAATCTCGGTGCGTGCCAGCGGCACTTATCCTGATTGCTATGGAGTAACACTGCATCAGACTTGGAAAGGCCCGAACGGATATGAGGATGTAGGCTGGGTATTTCTATTGTGGGACTTCAGTGTCCCCGATCAGCCTCAGATACATGTGCGCACATGGCAGCCCGATGAGATAATCCATAATGAGGGTGATGTGCTCGGACTTCCTGACTTCTTTATCCCCACTACTCCGAATAGGTAAACTTGATGTTTAGTCAGCCAATCCCAGTGGTTCATCCAATATCATGCCTGAAATTTGCAGGAGCACGTTTGCAGTAGTAATTTTGCAATGTCGAAATATAACAAGTAACTCAATTCAACTCAAAGATATGAAGAAACTTACAATTACTTTATTGCTCGCGGTCGCGGCACTCTTGCCTGCACCGGCTATGGCTCAGGCAAAGAAGGCGAAGACTCCTAAGAAGCAATCTGTGGAGAATATCGATTCCCTTCAGAACATAGCTGATATGGCGGAGAACGGCAATGCCGATGCGCAGAACGCGGTAGGCCTATGGTATTACCGTGGCGAGAACTTCAGCCGGGATTATGGCAAGGCAGTCCAGTGGTGGCTGCGGGCCATGAAGCAGCAGCACCCCGAGGCCATAGGTAATCTTGCCCAGTGTTATCTCAGCGGACATGGAGTGAAAGTGGATTCAGTGAGAGCGGCCGGCCTGGCAAGACGCGCCATTAAGCTTGGCAGCCGGTCAGTGCTCGCCGGGTGTACTGACAAGGCTGACAACGGAGATGTGTGGGCTGCCGGCGTACTGGCTGGAATTTATAAGAAGGGAGACGGCAAGGTATCCAGGAATTCTGACCTATATCATAAGTACCTCGGCATAGTAGCAGAGAGTGGAGATGTAGACGCATCGATTGAGCTGGGGCTCGCATTGCTGAACGCCGGTAAGGATAGAGAGGCATTTAAAGTGTTTGGAGCTATCACCGGCACCGGTAATCCCACGGCCTGCTTCTGGACAGGCAAGATGCTGCTTGAAGGGAAAGGCGTGAAGATGGATAAGGCAAAGGGCGTGGATTTTCTCTTTCGATCTGCCGAGGCAGGCATGCCGATGGCTAAATATTATATAGGTCGCTGCTACTCAGAGGGAGACGGCGTGAGCCAGGATGATGCTCAGGCAGTGAAATGGTATCGCACTGCTGCCGCTGAAGGGAATCATTATGCGCAATATGCGCTCGGTCACGCTATGTTTGAGGGCAAGGGCTGTAAGCCTGATATGAATCAGGCCCTCCATTGGCTGGAACGTGCGGCCACTCGCGGCCATAAAGTGGCATTTACAAAACTTATCAACGACACCATTCCCGGTTCGCCGTTTGCCACTTATTGCCGTGGCATGAAGCTTATGCAGGGAGGCGCCTACAGTGAGGCTCTGGCTCAATTCAAGCTGCTTGAGAAGACTCATAAATATGAAGGCAAAGCCATGCAGGGCATGATCTACTGCGATGCCGCTTACAGCAAATATAATTTCAAGAAGGGTCTTAATCTTATAAAAGACGCAGCAAAGAATCTTAATCCCATGGCCCTCTACCTGCTTGGCACATTCTGCCTGGAAGGCACCGGAATGGGGCGGAATATCCCAGAGGGAGTGAAAAATATAATAGCTGCGGCAAATCTTGGAAACCCGCAGGCACAGCTTGCCTTGGCCGATCTGTACTTCGAAGGGCGTGGAGTGGAAAATGATTATGAGCAGAGTGCACAGTATTATGCTCTGGCCTCGCAACTCTTGCCACTCAATGAGGATGCACGACGCCGATACGCCTCAATATATGAGCAGGGAATGGGCAGAGTAAAGCGTGACGAAGCCAAAGCCAAAGAAATACTTTCCGGCAAATCGGTAGATTTGCTTCCAGATATGCTTAGGACAGTTGTTGTAATTGCCCCTAAGAAATGACATAAGGACAGAAAGTGTGAATGATACTAATTTATCGCGCCTGACATCATGAGCGCAGAGCGAGGTTTCGATAGAGCCTCACTCACAGGGATTATCGGCCTGTGAAGGTCGGTAATCCATCTGTATCATTCATTTCACAGGCTCATTCCGGCATATAGTTTCCATAATAATTAAAAGATTCGGAACTTGCGCCGGATCAATGATTTGGCTATTTGAATAAAAAATTGTAACTTTGTGGCGCAAATGCCCTGTTAGGGGCTTTGCGTGTGATTATTAACTATTTATATTAACCTGGAGCGGGATGCCGTGATTATGATGAAGAGCGGGCACCCGATCCACATTAACAACAAATTCGCAACTTAATGAGCGAACTTAAGAACACTCCCATCGAAGATTTCGATTGGGATGCCTTTGAAAAAGGCGATGCAGCCGGCGAAAAGAGCCGCGAGGAACTCACCAAGACTTATGATGAGACCCTTAACGCGGTGAAAGACAAAGAAATAACCGAAGGTACCGTTATCTCCATCAACAAGCGCGAGGTAGTGGTTAACATCGGCTATAAGAGCGACGGTGTCATTGCCAGCAGCGAATTCCGCTATAACCCCGACCTCAAGGTGGGCGATAAGGTGGAAGTATTCATTGAGAATCAGGAGGATAAGAAAGGCCAGCTCGTGCTCTCTCACCGCAAGGCCTGCGCTTCCCGCAGCTGGGAGCGTGTCAACAAAGCTCTTGAGAACAATGAGATCATCACAGGCTATGTCAAGTGCCGCACCAAGGGTGGCATGATCGTAGACGTCTTCGGCATCGAGGCATTCCTGCCCGGCAGCCAGATTGACGTGCGTCCCATCCGCGACTATGACATGTATGTAGACAAGACCATGGAATTCAAGGTTGTGAAGATCAACCAGGAATACCGCAATGTGGTAGTGTCTCACAAGGCTCTCATAGAGGCCGAGCTTGAAGCACAGAAAAAGGAACTCATCGCCAAGCTTGAAAAGGGTCAGGTGCTTGAAGGCACTGTCAAGAACATCACTCCTTACGGCGTGTTCATCGACCTGGGTGGCGTAGACGGTCTCGTACATATCACCGACCTGAGCTGGGGCCGCGTGAGCGATCCCAAGGAGGTGGTTGCTCTCGACCAGAAGCTCAACGTGGTAATCCTCGACTTCGACAACGAGAAGAAGCGTATCGCGCTTGGCCTCAAGCAGCTTATGCCTCATCCCTGGGATGCTCTTGATCCCGACCTCAAGGTGGGCGACCACGTGAAGGGCAAGGTTGTTGTCATGGCCGACTACGGTGCATTCGTGGAAGTGGCTCCCGGAGTGGAAGGTCTTATCCACGTGAGCGAAATGAGCTGGAGCCAGCATCTGCGTTCCGCTCAGGATTTCCTCAAGGTAGGTGATGAGGTGGAAGCTGTAGTGCTCACTCTCGACCGCGAGGAGCGCAAGATGAGCCTCGGCCTCAAGCAGCTCAAGAAAGATCCCTGGGAAGATGTGGAGAACAAGTATGCCATCGGAAGCCGCCACACAGCCAAGGTGCGCAACTTCACTAACTTCGGCGTATTCGTTGAGATAGAAGAGGGCGTAGACGGCCTCATCCACATCTCTGACCTGAGTTGGACTAAGAAGATCAAGCACCCCAGCGAGTTCACCAAGGTGGGTAACGACATCGAGGTAGTGGTTCTTGAAATCGACAAGGACAACCGTCGTCTTTCTCTCGGTCACAAGCAGCTTGAGGAGAATCCCTGGGAGGTATTTGAGACAATCTTCACCGTAGGTTCCGTGCACGAAGGTGTTATCACCGAGGTAATGGACAAGGGTGCTGTAATCGCACTTGAATATGGTGTGGAAGGCTTCGCTACTCCCAAGCACCTCGTGAAGGAAGACGGCTCGCAGGCTCAGCTTGACGAGAAGCTTCAGTTCAAGGTGATAGAATTCAACAAGGACAGCAAGCGCATCATTCTCTCTCACAGCCGCATCCGTGAAGACGTAGAGAAGCAGGAAGCCCGCCGCGCCCGTGGCGAGGCCCGTGCCGCCCGCAGCGAGCGTCGTCCCGCTCAGGAGGAGAAGGTAATCGCTCCTTCTATCGAGAAGACCACTCTCGGCGACCTCGATGCTCTGCAGGCACTCAAGCAGAAGCTTGAAGGCGAAAGCAAGTAAGACATGTTGACGCAGACTCCGTGTCTGCATGAACTTAAATAAAAAAATCGGCATCACACAAGTGCCGATTTTTTTATTTTGCGTTATAATATGAAGACAGATCCTACGATAGTGGGTAAAAGTTAACGTCATGGCAACTTGTATTGTCATGACGTTTTCATATGTGTTTTTTTTAACTGCAGTGTTATTCTGTCGGACTGTCGAGCGATTCAAGGGTGGTTGATTCTTTCTTATGAAGCGGGAGAGTATATATTAGAGAGAACGTCACGTTTATCTTGGAATTCTTCGCGCCGAAGCCCGGAATGTACCAAGGATTCGCTCTGTCATTCTCAGGATCACCGAATAGGAAATGATAACGGAAAGTCCATCCCAGAGACCAATGTCGCCATATGTTGACCTTAAGGCCCGCCAGCACTTCTCCCCACAAGGCTTGGCTCTTGCATCCAGAGAGGGATATATTGCTGCTTTCATCCCAGTAAGGGCTGTCGATTGTAATGTTTTCCACATCAAAAGAGAAGGGGGAATAAGCGGCACGCACTCCCAGCATTACGCGGTAATCAGGATTGCTCTTGTATAGGAAATTATAGTCGGCGCCTATTTTGAAATAAGGCGAAGGCTTGCCCTTATAAGTAAAATTGCCGGGATTTGGCGTGTTGTGGGCTATGCCTATGCCGGCTTCGACAGTAGGGAACAGCCAGTTCCACATGGATAGAGAGGCCCAGATGTCGGCTCCTCCATGCTTTTGTCCGGCTATAGCCAGGATTCCATCGAAGAAGTTGAGACCGAAATCCATGGCATGCAGTCGCGGATATATGGGCCGGGCAGCGACAGAAGTATTTGTAGCCGTATCCAATTCCGCCAGAAAGAGTACAGGTTCTTTTAATAATTCTCCATGCTTGTCATAATAATGAAGGGTAGGGGAAGGCGGTTTCTTATCATCGGTTTCCACGGGGGTGACCTGGCGTTGTGCCATGACACTCATGCTGCATCCGACGAGCATGGCAGAGAGGAGCAGATGGCTTAAATTACTCATTGTGGTAAGCTTGTGCGCAGGTAGATGCGTATGTTTTGTCCCGGAGTATTGGTGATTATTCCACCCGGGCAGGTCACAGAATCAATAATATGGCAGGTATGGCTTATATTTTCCATTCTGTAATCGTAGACCGCTCCACATTCCGATGAAGCGAAGCGAGGCACGGGATCGTAATGAAAAGTCACCGTATCCTGCACATCAGGCTCTATATAGTCTATCACGAAAGTAGTGGAATGCTGAGTTATGCGGAATGGCATATAGGCTTCTTCCACTCCCGAAGCATTGTCGAGAAGCATTGAGTCGCCCGGCGCATGCAGTCCATAAAGAGTGAGCCTGCCAAGGGTTATCTGTTCTCCGGAGGAAGAGTCGAAGAACGCGGCCAAAGGCAGCGAATTACGATTGTCGGTGCAGTCATCAGCAGCACAGCTCCCAAGAAGGAAAATCGCTGTCAAGCAAGCGGCTGCAAGCGTTTTAACCGATGGAAGAGTCATAAGGTCAGAATTCGTCGCTTATCTGATAGGAATTGCGTTCTGCCGAGTTACGCGTGATCAGCTCGCCGATTATTCCTGCAGTGAAGAACTGTGTGCCTACGACAATCGCAGTGAGCGACAGATAGAAATATACGGATTTAGTGACATAGAAATCATAGCTGTCGCTGCACAAGGCCACGGTCTTCAGGATAAGTATGATCATAACAGCCAGGAATCCGAGTGCAAACATGAGCGAACCGAGCAATCCGAATATGTGCATGGGCTTAATGCCGAATTTGCTCTGGAACCATAGAGTTCCGAGGTCAAGATATCCGTTTACGAATCTGTCAAGGCCGAATTTTGTCTTTCCATACTTGCGCGCCTGATGATGTACTGCTTTTTCTCCGATACGGGTGTAGCCGGCATTCTTTGCAAGATAAGGGATGTATCGGTGCATGTCGCCATATACCTCTATGTGCTTCACCACAGCCGAGCGATAGGCCTTGAGGCCGCAATTGAAGTCATGAAGATTCTTTATGCCGCTCACTTTGCGTGCGGTGGCATTGAAGAGCTTGGTAGGGATGGTCTTGGAGAGAGGGTCATATCGCTTCTTTTTCCATCCCGACACAAGGTCGTAGCCCTCCTTGGTGATCATGCGGTAAAGCTCAGGAATCTCATCGGGAGAGTCCTGAAGGTCGGCATCCATAGTGATCACCACGTCTCCCTTGGTGCGGGCGAAGCCCGTGTTGAGAGCCGGGCTCTTGCCGTAATTGCGGGAAAAAGCCACGCCGTGGATGTGTGGATTCTTAGCCTGCAGCGAGCGGATCACTTCCCAGGAATTGTCGGTAGATCCGTCATTGATGAAGAGTATTTCATAGCTGAATCCGTTCTGCTCCATCACGCGCTCTATCCATGCGGTGAGTTCGGGGAGCGATTCAGCTTCATTATATAGAGGTATTACTACTGAAATATCCATATGTTCAGGGGAATTTATGGGAATGTGAAGATTTACGAGCAGTCATGCAGATAGCCACTATGAGCGACATGATCGCACCGGAAAATGCTGTGAACCATATCATGGAGAAAATCCATTGCATGGGCGACGGGATATTCCCGCTTTCAATAGCCGCACGCATGTCTGCGGTCATGTGTGTATATGCTGCAGGGAGATCAGCCGCCTGCGCCATGTCAAGACACTGATGCAGATATAATGATATGAAATCAGGCTGAAAGATGAGTATCCAGGCAGATGACAGTGCGGCGCATATCAGCGCGCCGAATATGCATATCCATATGCCGGCCAGCCACATGGCGCTTGTAGTGCGGTAATGGGGGCATTTGCTCCATATGCGCTTCAGCAGAAACCACAACATCACCGGCCAGCCGAGAGCGAGAGGAAGCAGGGGCAAGACTGCGCCTCGCCAGTGAACGGATATAAGCAGACATGCCGACATTAGGAAGAGATAAAGACCCATTCCCGGCCCCAGTTCACTGCTGTATTTATATATACTTTTCTGTTTTTGCTCACTCATGGCCACAGTATTTATCGTGCAAAGGTAATGAATTTAGGCGAGTCACCCAAATCAAGAGGCAGTCATGAGGGAACTTTTATGGCTGCCGGCGTGTTAAAAATTATATACCTTTTTATGTTGTCATTAAACAAATAGAATGAATTGACTATGAAGACACATGTTACTAATTCGTTAGCCGCCATAGGCGCGGCTCTTTGCATAGGACTCGCTCATCCGGTAGACTCGGACGCCTGCACCCGTATAGTATATAAGGGCCTTGATTCGCTTTATGTAGTGGGGCGTTCGCTTGACTGGAAAACTCCGATACCCACAAATCTGTATGTATATCCGCGGGGAATGTCGAAGGTGGGCAATGAGCAGCCAGGCGCCGTGAAGTGGACATCCAGATATGGAGCGATCTATGCCGTAGGCTATGACGGAGGCATTACCGAGGGAATGAATGAGAAAGGACTTGTGGTGAACGGCCTTTTCTGCAAGGGCACCGTATATGTCAATGACGCTACTCAGAACCGTCCCCCTATGTCGATGGCCATGTTTATATCCTGGATTCTTGACATGAATGCCACCACTCCGGAAGCTGTGGCCATGCTCTCCAGGCAGGAGTTTACGATTTCAGGAGCGACATTCGATGGGGGCACGGTGTCGACCTTGCACTGGGGAATCACAGATGCCGAGGGACGGACGGCCATACTTGAGTTTGACCACGGCACGGTAAGAATATATGAGGGTGATGACATACGGGTGCTCACCAATGACCCCGCGTGGCCTTCCATGCAGGCCATAAATGAGTATTGGCAGAAGATAGGAGGGGCCAATATGTTGCCAGGCACAGTGAAGAGTGCCGATCGCTTCGTGCGTGCCGACTACTTTGTGCGCCATGTGGAGTCAGTGGCCGATGCTGATCTCGGAGTGGCTATATGCCGCTCGGTGCTTGTGCCGGAATGTGTGCCGTTCAATTATACGGTGGAGAGTGAGCCTAATGTGAGCTCCACGCAATGGCGCTCCTTTGCGAATACCCGCGACCTCAGGTATTATTTTGAGCCGGTGACCAACAATGGCTTCTATTACATTGACCTGAGCAAGTGTAATCTGCGCCCGGGAGCATCCGTGATGAAGCTCACCACGAGCGAGGGTGTCAATTATATAGGAGAGGCCAATAAGCACCTGCGCAAGTCCGCTCCCTTTACGCCCATGTATTGAAAAGCTGAAACCTTAATCTCACCTCTTTTCAAAAATTAAAGATATCTCAGCGCGGCATGCCGCGCTGAGATATCTTTGTTTCTTTTACTGCCGGTACGGTTATTTGGAAGTCATGATTTCCAGCACGAGTCTATCGGTCTCGCGCATGGCGTCTCGGCCTATGGAGGTGAGATTGCGTATAGTGCGGTCGACATCATCACACACTATGCCCTCGGCATTGGTCACACAGCGCCCGTTCATTGCCAGGAGTGCGCTCATCATCGCGGTGCTCACTCCGCTGGAGATCTTCATAGCACAAGAAGGTTTGGCTCCGTCACATACCATGCCGGTGAGATTGGCCACCATGTTTTTCACCGCGGCCTGCACCTGAGAGTACCCGCCTCCCATGAGATACACTATGCCGCTTGAGGCTCCGGTGGAGGCCACTACGCAGCCGCACAGTGCAGAGAGGCGTCCGAGACTTTGCTTGATGTAGATAGAGGTAAGGTGAGATAGCATCAGTGCACGCGTAGTGTCATCATCCGATGCATTGCAGTCTTTGGCAAAGCTCACGACCGGCATTGTGGCTGTTATACCCTGGTTGCCTGAGCCGGAATTACTCATCACCGGCACGACCGCGCCTGCCATGCGGGCATCGCATGCGGCCGATGTATATACGAGCATATGCTCCATTGGAGTGTCGCCGAAATAGCTCAGACCCTTGGCCCGGATGGTATATCCGAGAGAATGGCCGAAGCCTTCATCCATGGCAGTCAGGGCAGCGGCCATGTTGAGCCTTCGTGCTTCAAGAATGAAGCGGATCTCTTCTATTGGAGAGGTGGTGGCGTATTCCCACACGGTGCGTAGCGATAGCACAGGGTCGCATGTCTCCTGCTGTTCTGCATCAGGTGTATTGCCATCGCATGATTCATCGAGCAGTACATTGCCTTTTGACTCAAGTCTTATGAAGTTGGTGTGCGTGTCGGAGATTATCGCGCGAGCGCCATCCTCGCCGGCAGAGACTTCGGCATCAATGTGCAATATTGAAGGAGCATCCTGGCAAAGAGCTACCTGCACACGCCCTTCATCTATAAATTTACGTCCTTCAAGCACAGCCTCCGGACTTACATCTTTAAGCACCTCAAGGCCATATTCACTTTTGCCTATCAGCGCTCCGAGAGCTATTGCGATGGGAAGACCTATCATGCCAGTGCCGGGTATTCCCACCCCCATTGCGTTCTTGAGGACGTTGGCACTCAGAGAAACTTTGATATTCTCGGGAGTGCGTCCGAGCAATTCTGTGGCACGAGCTACGGCAAGCGCCACGGCCACAGGTTCCGTACAGCCCACGGCGGGAACGACCTCGCGTTTTACGAGGGCTGTTATCTCATCTCGTAATTCTTTTGCTAACATAGATTTAAGGTGATAAAATGTAAGAAGCTATTCAAGTAGGAGGAGAAATTATTATATTAAGAGAGTGTTTGAATTTAAATCAAATTAAGGCTGAGAGGATTTTTTGAGGGA
>CAJTTA010000049.1 GCA_910579305.1 uncultured Muribaculaceae bacterium | reverse complement strand
TTTTACTCCCATTCTCTTTAATTGTTAATACGGTTTAAATTCAAACACTCTCTTAGAGTCTCTATAAAACTGAAATATGCATAATTCCTCAATATACGCCCTGGCGCTGGCTCTCTCCATGAGCCTGCATGCGGGAGCTCAACGCGAAGCCTCGCCGCTGGCCTCAGGTTTCTCTGCCCGCGCGGCTCTCATGGAGCATTGTGCCGATTATCTCGGCGCCGCCGACCAATTGACACATTATCTCGACACGCGGGAGCAACTCACCTCCGATGCCGCAGAGCATGGCGATGAGGCTCGGCTGAGACTAATGCGCGCTCTGCTGATGCAGGGAGAAATCCGTGAACTTTCATCGGTATATGATGAGTTCATGAGCCTGTCGCCGGCATCATATCTGGCACCTCAGGCTGACGCTGTTATGGCCGACGCTCTGTTCTTCAGCGGCGACTTTGAGGAAGCGTTGCGCATTTATTCAGGGCTCCCGCTCAATACATTCCCCTCGCCTGTGCTCGCCGGGACTAAATACCGCATGGCCGTCTCGATGATACGCCGCGGGCTATTTTCGGAAGCAGCTCAGGAATTCGCATATCTTAAACAAGAGGAGGGGTACAACGGTATCTCCCGATTCTATCTCGCTTACATATCCTACATACAGGAAGACTATCGCCGGGCTCTCTACGACTTCAGCCAGCTGCCTGCCGACATTGCCTCTGAAATGGGGGCGGATTTCTATATCGCACAGATATATTTCTCCGGCCGGATGTATGAGCGTGTGTTGGCCATGGAGACTCAACTCATGGCCGCCGCCGAGCGCATCGACAGCGAAGAGCGCTATGCCCGGGCCGAGGCTCTGCGCCTGTTAGGTGAAAGCGCGCATGCTTTGGGCGACTCACGGCGTGCGCTGTCATGGCTGAGGCGTCATGCCTCAATGCATCCCGATGGTGGAGAGCTTTCGGCAAGATACATAGTGGGTGCATCCGAATACGCCGAGGGAAATTACTCCCAGGCGGCCGAATGGATGCTGCCGGTGAGCAAAGAGCAAAATGCTCTGGCACAGAGCGCCCTGCTGTATCTGGGACAATGTTCCGCCAAGACAAGAGACTACTCCGCGGCCGCCATATACTTCGACCGTGCCGCCCGCATGGAACAGGACAAGCAGGTAGCGGAGACTGCGCTCTACAATTATGCGGCAGCCACGGCCCGAGGAGGCAATGTTCCCTTCGGAAGCGCCACCGACCTGCTTGAGGAGTTTGCCCGGCGCTACCCCGAAAGCCCCTACGCCCCGGCCGTGGAAGAGTATCTTGCCACAGGCTACTACCGGGAGCACCGATATGCCGACGCGCTTGAACGCATAGGCCACATAGCCAATCCGTCGGCCGAAGTGCTGCGCCTCAAGCAAAGGGCCGAATACGACCTCGGAGCCGATCTTCTTGCCGCTGGGCGCACTACTATGGCACGCGGGTATCTACAAAGTGCCGCAGACTCACGGGCAGACGCTTCTGTAAGCTCTCAGGCATGTCTGTGGCTCGGCGACTGCCTCTACAAGATGAAAGATTACAAGGGGGCGCTCAGTGCCTACAACAGATTCCTATCTTCAGCATCAAAGGCTGACGTACAGCGACCTCTTGCATTATACAACCGTGCCTATACTCTCTTCCAGACCGGTGACTATGCCGAAGCGCGCGCCGGTTTTGAGCAGGCTGTAAAAGCGAAACTGTCTCCCGGACTATCTGCTGACGCCACACTGCGCACAGCCGATTGCCTCAACTTCACAGGCAATGTGACTCAAGCGCTCGACACTTATCGCCGTGCGACGGCAATGCAGGGTGCGACCGGCACCGACTACGCTGTGTTCCAGACAGCCAATATGCTTGGTGTGCTCGGCAGAAACGCAGAGAAAGCCAATACTCTTGAAAAGCTGCTGAAAGAGCGTCCGGGGAGTTCCTGGTGTTCTTCTGCTCTTGCAGAACTGGCTGAGGCCCAACAGGCTATGGGCGACTTCAATGCCGCACGCACCACTATAGAAAGACTGCGTCTCAACTATCCGGACAGCGAACAATTGCGCGTGGCATCGCTCTCCATGGCCGACGCTCTCGCCGACAAGGGCAAGACAGCCGAGGCAATCGAGGCTTATGAACGGCTCGTGCGCCAGTGGCCCACAAGCGAGCAAGCCCGTGTGGCGGCAGAAAATCTTCAGACGATATGCACCGAGCAGGGTGAGCTACAGCGGTATCTATCTTTCATAAAGAGTGTACCCAATGCTCCTCAGCCCGATGCCGATCGTGTGGCCCGGCTCGCTTATCAGGCTGCCATGAATGCCATTGAACGAAATCCAAGGGATATGTCCCCCCTTGAAAACTTTGTGAATGACTATCCTCTCTCACCCGATGTCCCCGACGCTCTTCTTGAGCTTGCAGACTATTATAAGACCAATGGAGCACAGGAAAAGGCGCTTGCCGTCGTTTCGAAGATTCTTTCGGAATATCCTCACAGCAAGGGTGTGGCTCCGGCATTGCTTTTAAAGGGGGAACTGCTTGCTTCCCGCGGAGATAAGAACGGAGCATCATCAGCCTATAGGAGTTTGCTCGACACCTTCGGAAGTTCTTATGCTCGCCAGGCTTACATGAGACTCATGCAGAACGCATCCGACCCTGCCGCCATAATCAATTATGCCGAGAGGCTGCTCTCACTGCCTGACGTGCCGGCCGCCGACCGACGCCGCGCTGAACTATGCCGTGCTGAGGCTCTCATGAATGCAGGACGCCTGAATGAAGCTTTGGCTGCATTCTCTCCCCTGGCCTCCGACATGAGAACTGCCGCCGGAGGACATGCCGCCGTGATGATGGCCCGCATATATCTGCAACAGAACCAGCCGTCAAAGGCCGAAGAAATAATGAACAGGTTCACGACCGACGGCTGCGATGACATGCGCACTCTGGCTGAAGGATATATAGCTCTGGCCGATGCTCTCCAGGCTCAGAACAGACGCACGCTCGCAAGAGAGTATCTTGAGGCTTTGCTTGAAAATTACCCTCAGGCCGATGATGACATACGCACCAATATTAATCAGCGCTTAAACAAATGGAAATGACCCGTATAATCACCATGCGCCATGCCTGTGCCGCCTCCTTGGCGCTCATGGCGGCCGGAGCCTGTGCTCAAGAGCTGAATGAATCAATGACCGTGCAGGGTGCATATGACCCTGTGATCAGACATCACGAGCGCCTGAGCGCACTTCCTTCACGCATAGAGCTTCCGCTTCCGGAGGCCTCACTGCCGTTGGCGGAGAGAGGAGTGGAAGTGCCCGTATACAGCAGCTTTGCCCCAATGGGCGATACCGGATGGCACACAACGCTTCCGGCTCCCTCCCGCGGATATCTCGACATACAGGCCGGCTCTTTCCTCAATACATCGGTCTCCGCCGGCTACAAGGCCATATATAATGATAAGTCAAGTCTCGGCCTCTGGCTCCAGCATTGCTCCTCATCCCTATTCCGGGCAAATGAGACATCGCCCTATCGCCGCCGCTATGACGAGACGCTGGGCGCGACATTCAGCCATACATTCACTCCCGGCACACTGAGTCTCAAAGCGACATGGCATCTGGGATATTTCAATTACTACAGAGCGCTTGGCACTCAAGTAAGCGGAACGGACAGCAATTATCCGCTCACATATATGCCGGGAAGCCAGACTCTCAATGATTTCGCCGCTGCCGCGGCTTGGAGAGGGGCCCGCCGCGGCACCGGTTTCTATTATTCAGCAGGTATAGATTACCGCTTCTTCGGCTACAGGAGGCTCTATGAATGGGCTGACAACGCCTATGTCTCCAGTCGGGCTCCTCACGAAAATGACATAAAGGCCAATGTAAGTCTCGGATACGCGATTGACGCACAGTCCACATTTTCTCTCGGTATCCGGGGACGCGTCATCAGCTATTCCCGCTCTTCCCTATCCACTCCCGGATTCTACACTTTCACTCCGGGATATACATTCAAGTCCGACAATCTGCGTCTGCGGGCCGGCGCGCGCCTCGACCTCACATCCCGCATAACAGGGCCGGTAGACTTTTCCACCTTCCATGCCGCGCCCGATATAGCCCTTGATTTCACTTCTTCCCGGTTCACCCTCTCTCTGTCGGCCTCGGGAGGCGTTGAGCCTAACACGATGGCCTCAGCCCGCGAACTGTGCTATTATGCCGTGCCTGCCAAAGCAATCACTACACCGGCATACACTCCTATAGACGCACGCCTGCGACTGGGATTCGGAAATTTCAATGGTTTCTCGGCTGCCCTGTTCGGCTCTTACGCCATCTCGCGCAACACTCCCCTGGAGGGCATATATCCGCTGTATCTCTACGGCCAGCTCGAGACTCCCACGTCCTATCTGCTGCACCCGGCCCTGCTCTCCGTGCACGGATTCTCCATGGGTGCCGACCTGCACTTTGCTCTCGGCGACATTCTCAGCGTAGAGGGCACGCTCACATATTCTCCTCAAAACGGATCTACAGGCAGCTTCAATGGCATAGACCGTCCTCGCTGGGTACTCTCCACCGAAGCCAACGTGCGCCCCATCGCTCCTCTGCTCATCACCGCAGGATACGATTACCGCGGGGTGCGACACCTGTATTATCGCGCAGAACCCGGCTCCAATCTCGCCTCTCTGCGCCTGCCGGATCTATACGACCTGCACTGCAGCGCTACCTACACCCTGGCCTCGCGCTACACACTGGGCATATCAGTGAGCAATATCCTCTCTTCCAATCCATGGATATGCAGGGAGATGCCTCAGGAAGGCATTACTGTAACCGGACGTTTCGCCGTAAACTTTTGATTGTTCTCTATGGTTAAATAACTATGAAGAAAGAGAAAAAAGACAAGAATGAGTATATTCTCGGCTATCGCAATGAAGCCGACCGCTGCTACGCTCTCGCCGGCATGGCCATAAGTCTTGCCAGCCTCGACGCTCTGGAGTCAGTGGCGTCTGTATCTATCGATTATCCCGGCCCCATGGTGCGTTTCACGGGCGAATTCTATTTCGGAGGCTCCCCCTCGGTTTCTCCGAAAGCCGCATGGCACCGCATCTTTGAGGGCTACCGGCTCACTTCATCTCTGGCCATAGCCAATGTCATGGCCCGCTGCCTGATGCGAGACGGAGGCAGCGATCCCTCCGACATGCTCGACCGTGTAGCCGAGACTATAAGGATCGAAGGAAGCGAGGAATGCGGTCTTGAGGAGGATGAGCTGGATGCTTTTCTGTCCAATACGATAACCCGTTCCAGGCGTATCTTCGCCAACAGCAGACTCATCACGCCTCTTGAGGCTCTTGCCCGTATCATAGGGGAACGGCGAGAACTCTCGGGCCGTAGTCTTGCCGAGGAGATGCACATGCTGCGCATTATCTAAGAGAATGTTCAACCGAAAAAAGAATCGGCTTCCTTTTATGGGAGCCGATTCTTTTTTCAGTCGTAAGTGCCGGACGCGACCGGACACCACATGTATCTTTACTCTGCCTTGCCGTCGGAGCCAAGCACATTGATGATCTTGTGCTTGTAGAGACGCTCCATCTCGTCACGGGCGGGGCCGAGGTATTTGCGGGGGTCAAACTCTCCGGGCTTCTCCACGAATACCTTGCGCACTGCAGCCGTCATGGCCAGACGGGAGTCGCTGTCGATGTTGATCTTGCACACTGCGCTCTTTGCAGCCTTGCGAAGCTCCTCTTCGGGGATGCCGATTGCATCGGGCAGCTTGCCGCCGTGAGTGTTGATGATGTCGACATATTCCTGGGGCACAGAGCTTGAACCGTGAAGCACGATGGGGAAACCGGGAAGCTTCTCCATCACGGCGTCAAGCACCTCAAATGCGAGGGGGGGAGGCACGAGCTTACCCTCGGCATTGCGGGTGCACTGCTCGGGAGTGAACTTATATGCGCCGTGGCTTGTGCCTATGGAGATAGCCAGAGAGTCGCAACCGGTGCGGGTAGCGAAGTCGATCACCTCTTCGGGATCTGTATAGGTGTGATGGTCGGAGCTTACCTCATCTTCCACTCCGGCAAGCACGCCGAGCTCACCCTCTACAGTCACATCATACTGATGAGCGTAGTCTACCACCTGCTTGGTGAGAGCCACATTCTCTTCATAGGGAAGATGCGAACCGTCGATCATCACGCTTGAGAAACCGGAGTCGATGCAGCTCTTGCAGAGCTCAAAGCTGTCGCCATGATCGAGATGAAGCACGATCTGGGGATGCTCCCAGCCGAGCTCCTTGGCATATTCCACGGCGCCTTCCGCCATGTAGCGGAGCAGAGTGGAGTTGGCATAATTGCGGGCACCTTTCGACACCTGAAGGATCACAGGGCTCTTGGTCTCGGCGGCTGCCTTGATGATGGCCTGGAGCTGCTCCATGTTGTTGAAGTTGAACGCGGGGATGGCATAGCCTCCCTTGATAGCCTTCTCAAACATTTCACGGGTGTTGACAAGGCCGAGGTTTTTGTAATTTACCATAGTAAAACTTGGGTTGTTTATCTACTATCAATGAAATTTTTACACACTCTCAGAAGCTTCATGAGCTTCTAAGCGCGAAATTACTATTTTTTTGCGGAACGTGCAAATTACCCGATGTAAAACTGCCAGTGATTCACTCTCCTATTATCTCGAATGTCTTTCCTGTGATGTCTTTCATCGTGCCGCTCACTCCGTAAGCAGTCTCCATAAGGAAGAATGTGGCTATCCTCGCGCCCATATCTGAGAGCACTTCATATTCAAAATCGCCTATATCGCGCACACGAAGACGGTGGCCCGGCCCGGAACCCTGATCGGCATACCATATGCAGTCCTCTGTAATATAGGCCAGAGCGCGTATGCCGTTGCCCGACACACGCACCTTATATGCTCCCGCTGAAGAGACCGAGCCTCCCGGACGCGTGCCCTTCTCCAGACGTGCATCCACAGTCTGGCGCTTCTTGCCCCACGTGCCGGCATATCGGCCGCCACCCTGCGCGGTAAGGCGCAGAGGTGTGGTCACTCCGTCGCGCGACATGTCGAGCGAGAAGCCGTCATTGCTGTCGCGTGTGCCTGTCACTTGGAATTTCAGGTCATACAATACGTTCCAATAAATGCCGCTGACTCTTCCTGACGGAGAAATATCAAGATCGAGTGTGAAGGGGATTTCTCCCAGCTCGCCATCCAGGTAGACATGTCCGGTGAGAAGGTTGGCTTCGACAGTCGCAGTGCCTGCAGGCTCTTCGGTGGCCACATCCACAGGCGATGACTCAAGTGGCGATGATGAGACCTCATGCTCCGTCAGCACCTGATCTCCATCGGAATAATCATAGTCCTTTTCCGTGCCGGTGCTGATAAACCATAGCACTGCGGCTATCGCCAAGGCTACCGCAACCAGGCCTAATCCCACCCATAGCCACACGGAGGTCTTTCTCTGCGCGGGCTGACTCTTTATAAGTCTGGTGGTATTGTCCTCAATACGCGGAAATGCCGGAGGCGTGGGAGGCTGAGTGACACGCGGAGGCGTGGGAGGGCCCGAGGGACGGGAATTAGCTTCAGTGTTGTCTGTCATATCACTTTTTTATATAGTCTGCAATTTTTCATTCTCTATAATATATACGCTTCACACGCGGCGACACCGATGTGAGCACCTCATAAGGTATGGTGTCAAGTATATCGGCGAGACGCTGCACACTCATGGCTTCCCCGAATATTTCTACAGAATCGCCGACGCTGCAAGGCACCCCCGTCACATCTATCATGCAGGCATCCATGCATATATTGCCTATCGTGGGCACTTCATGGCCATTTACCACCACATGGGAGCGGCCATTGCCAAAGCGGCGGTTCATCCCGTCGGCATATCCTATGGGTATGGTGGCTATCCTGGCCCGACGTGAAAGCACATCTCTTCTCGCATAGCCTATGGCCTCGCCTGCCTGGCGCTCCTTGAGCTCAATTATCACAGTGCGCAGGGTGCTCACCACTTCCAAAGGTTTCTCCACCTCCGGGGGCAGCGTGTTCACTCCGTAAAGGCCTATGCCGAGGCGGGCGAAATCATAATGATATTCGGGAAAGCGCACTATCCCGGCAGTGTTGAGCACATGGCGCTTCACCTCATAGGGGAGTCCCTGCATTATGCTGACGGTGTAATCTTCAAAACGCCTGAGCTGTGCGAGCGTGAATTCATCCATATCCATACAATCCGACGTGGCAAGATGCGAAAACAACGTGCTCACCTTCACGGCATCGGTAGAATTGAGCAGCCCGAGCAATTCGGAGAATTCCTCGGGATTGAAGCCTGTGCGGTGCATCCCGGTATCCAGTTTGATATGTATGGGATAATCGCTTATGCCGCATTTTGAGGCTTCGCGCATCACGTCGCGCAACATGCCCGCGTTATATATTTCAGGCTCCAGTCGATGTGCAAACATCGCCTTATAGTTGAGCACTTTGGGATTCATCACCATTATCGGCATAGTGATGCCGGCCCGCCGCAATTCTATGCCCTCGTCAAGCACAGCTACCGCAAGATAGGCAGCTCCCTGGGCCTGGAGAGTCTTGGCTATCTCAAGACTTCCGGCTCCGTAGCCCGAGGCCTTGACCATGGCTATGAGCCCGGAGGAGTGTGGCAGGTGCGAACGGAAGTAATTGAAATTCTTGACTATGGCATCGAGGTTCACTTCCAGCACCGTCTCATGCGTACGTGCCTCAAGCTCCACCTTAAGCGACTCCAGTCCATTCTCCGGAGCACCCTTGATGAGAATGAATTCACTCTCAAAATCGCTGGTCGACATGTGTGTCATCAGCTCGGAGGCGGAATCGAACAGACGGGATGAGGGTGGGAACATATCGGCATGACGCCTGAAGAGGGGGGAGACCCCTATGAAGCGGTCTATGCGCGCAAGCTTCATAAGCTCGCACACACGGGCACACAGCCTGCTCTCATCCATGCCGTCACTGTGCAGGGAGGCAAGCACGAGTGTGCGCGAACGGCCCTGCTCGTCGGCCCGCCGGTTGATGAAATCCAGAGCACTCTCAAGAGAGAGCAGGTCGCAGGGGAAGTTATCGTAAGCCAGCAGACAGTCATTCACCCCCTCGTTGACATCGATGCGGATGCGGAATGGATGCAGACCGCGCATGATCCAGGAGATGCGGGCCGGCTCCATGCCGAGCACGAGCAAGGAGGCAAGCACGTATAAGGCATCGCTCACCATCCAGGCCGAATCAAAGGGCAGCTCAAGGCTCTCCTCCTCCCCCCTGAAGATATAAGCCACACGCACATGGCCCTTCTCGCCCGTGGTCACTTCCTTCACATACAGGGGCGCACTCTCATCCTTGCGGCTCACACCTACAAGCAGTTTATCACCTCCGGCCATCATCTCCACCATTTCGCGGAGGAGCTCATCATCGGCATCATATATGACAGTGGAGGCACTTGCGGCCAGCGCTACTTTCTCGGCCACATGCTCCCTGCGTGTGCGGAATCCGAGGGCATGCTCCTCACCTACATTAGTTATCACCACAATATCGGGATCAATAAGTGGAGCTATTACCTCCATCTCTCCCGTGCCTGAGATGCCGGCTTCTATCACGGCCATGCTGAATCTGTCGTCAAGCCGCCATAGGGAAAGCGGCACACCTATCTGTGAATTGTAGCTTCGCGGAGAGCGCATAGCCTCCGTCAATGACTCAAGAGCCTGATAAAGCCACTCCTTGACCACCGTCTTCCCTTTGGAGCCGGTCACGCCTATCACTGTGCCCTCAAATTCCCGTCGCCTTGCAGCCGCAAGCTTCTGCAGGGCCTCCACGGCCGAAGGCACGACTACATAACATGCGTCTTCAAGATAACAATCGGGCAAAGACTCCACCACAAAGTCGCGCACTCCCCGCTCATAGAGATCGGCCACGTATCGCAGGCCATCATTGGCCTCGGTGCTTATGGCAAAAAAAAGGGTGCCCTCTCCTGCCTCGATATTTCTCGAGTCGGTGAGAAGCGACACTATGGGGTGGCAATCGCCCCGATGTCCTTCATGCAATACCCCGCCCGTAATGAGGGCTATGTCACGCATGGTATAATCCTTCTTCATCATGAATCGGTTGTTTTAGAGAATTCATGCCGGAACAACGACACGCATCGGAGTGTAAAATTAATAATAATTCCCCACATATTGCCTACATTTAAAGCAAAATATCACAGCACCCGATGTAGTGTATGAATTTTTTTTGTTAATTTCGCACAATCTAACTATTCATTCATCATGGCCGGAATCAAAGCATTGGCCAAAGAGACAGCCATATATGGTCTCAGTTCCATCGTGGGGCGCTTCCTCAACTGGTGCCTCGTGCCTCTATACGTATATATCTTCAAGCCTGCCGAATACGGCATTGTCAGCTACCTCTATTCTTTTACGGCCGTAGCCCTTGTGATACTCAACTACGGCATGGAGACAGGCTTCTTCCGGTTTGCAGGCAAACATGAGGACTCCAAGCGGGTCTACTCCACTTCGCTTATGAGCGTGGGGATGACTTCGGCTGCATTCATCCTGCTCATCTCCCTGTTCATCAATCCCGTGAGCGATGCGCTGAAGCTTCCGGCACATCCCGACTATGTGTGGATGCTCGGAGTCATTGTGGCGCTCGATGCTTTCTCCAACATCCCCTTCGCCTATCTGCGGTTCAAGAAAAAAGCAGTGAGATTTGCCTCCATAAAATTCCTGAATGTAGGGCTTAACATAGGGCTCAACCTATTCTTCCTGCTTCTGTGCCCCTGGCTCGACCGGCACTGCCCGCAATCCATAGGCTGGTTCTACCACATTCCCGGAGGAGAGTCTTATGGGATAGGCTGGATATTTGTAGCCAACTTCATCACCACTCTTGCCGTGCTCATATGTCTGCTGCCTCAGCTCACGGGCTTCCGCTATATCTTCGACCGCACTCTGCTGCGACAAATGCTGCGCTATTCCTGGCCGCTGCTCATACTCGGTGTGGCCGGCATAATGAGCCAGAACATGGGGCAGATCATTATACCCTATCTCTTCCCTGATGACGCCGAGGGGGCCCGCGCAATGGTGGGCATATATGGCGCAAACATCAAGATCGCCATCGTAATGGTGATGTTTACCCAGGCGTTCAGATATGCCTACGAGCCCTTCATTTTTGCGCGCGACAAGGCCAGGGGCGAGGATAAGACCCGGGCCTACTGCGACGCCATGAAATTCTTTGTGATTTTCGGCCTCTTTATTTTCCTTGCTGTCATGTATTATCTGCCTGTGCTCAAGAGATTTGTATCGCCTGCTTACTGGCCCGGTCTCGATGTGGTGCCGATAATGATGGTAGCTGAGCTATGCATGGGAATCGCGTTCAATCTCTCATTATGGTATAAACTCACCGACCGCACGGTGTGGGGTATGTATCTGTCGGTGGGCTGCTTCCTCGTGATGCTGGCTCTCAACCTTTGGCTCGTGCCGCTCATAGGGATACCGGGAGGATATATGGGGTCAGCCTGGGCGGCACTTGTAAGCTACTTCCTCATGATGGCCGTGAGCCTCATGGCCGGACGCCATTATTATCCGCTGCCCTACCAATGGAGGCGCATGAGCCTATATGCCTTGCTTGCAGGAGCTCTCTGGATCTGCGGAGAATACCTGCTGAACTTTCCCGCTCATATGTGGCTCACCTATGCCTCCCGCACTATTATGCTCTCAGCATATCTCGGCATCGTGATAAAATGCGAACGACGCCGCTAAACTGTGGCTCCTGACTCTGAAAACGCGAGTTCGGGATAAGAATATTTAATTTACGACCTATCCAAAGGATATAGA
>CAJTTA010000048.1 GCA_910579305.1 uncultured Muribaculaceae bacterium | reverse complement strand
ACACTCAAGCTGTTGCTTAATCATGTCAAACATTAAAATCTATTTAAATTCAAACGCTCTCTTAGTAATTTTATAGCACTAAAAAATGGATAATTGTCTGATTTTTAGTGCGGTAATATTTGTGTATCTCATATATTTTTTTGTATCTTTATAGTTTAAAATCAACAATATAGATGCTGAGACTATGCTGAACGAAATCTTTATGACAGTACCGGATCATCGAGTTACAGGTCGTTGCACGTATGCACTTTCCGACCTTTTGACAATCGCTTTGCTGACCTATATCTGCTGAGGCGAGGATTATGTGGACATGAGCGAGTTCGCCTATTATCGGGCACGTGATTTTGGTCTTCTTGCCGACCGTCCTGACCGCAGCCTGTCACCTGACACTTTCGAGCGGCTGATGAGCGCCGTGGATCCCGATGAGATTGAGAGATGTCTGGTTGAGCATGGCAGGAAGTTCTTTGACACGCTTGCTGAGAAGCAGGTTGTCATAGATGGCAAAAAGCTCAGAGGCACATCGCCTAAACAGCATGGCTCGAAAGGCGATTATATCATGAACGCCTATGTCAGCGAGAATCATATGGTAGTAGGACAGCAGCGTCTCAAAGACAAGGAAAATGAAATAGTCGCCATACCTCAGCTTCTTGAAAAACTGGATATCGAAGGTGCCATAATCTCGATAGATGCTATTGGCACACAGGTTAATATCGCTCAGGATATCCTTGACAGGAAAGCTCATTACTTCCTTGCCGTCAAGGACAATCAGGGAGCTCTGAACGAACAGGTAATCGATGCATTCCGCTACAATAAGCCCACTGACTCGGCTTCGCAGATGGATGCCGGCCACGGACGTATGGAGACACGCGATTGCCGGATACTCAATGCCGATACAATCGAAGACAAGGATGTATTGGCTCGTTGGCCTGGACTGAAAACATTGGTAGAGGTCACTTCCACGGTTGACTATGGAGACCATACGGCAACTTCCCTCAGACGGTACATCAGTGACGAGGATTTCCCTAAGGCTGCATACTTCAATATGTTGGCCCGCGGACATTGGTCAATCGAGAATCAACTACATTGGAATCTTGATGTGACATTTCTCGAAGATGCCTGCCGTGCAAGAAAGGGCTATGCAGCGCTTAACCTCTCGACAATAAGGAAGTTGGCAATGCAGATTATAAAAGAGCATGTCGACAAAAGCAGTCTCAAGAAAAGACGCTTTAAAGCAAGCCTTTCCAACGACTATTTGACCGACATGCTACTTAAGGCCAAATTTTGATGCGGTTGCCCTGGAGGCCAATATCGCAGATTTGCATATGTCGTTTTTTTTGGCTAATTTCGCAGTCACTCAGCGCATGATTGTTTTTCAACAAAAGAACCTAAAACACACGGATACATTCGCTGTTCAGTTTTTTAAAGACAAGCATATACTCTCAGCCTCGGTAGAACGTTTCACTTTATTCCCCGACACGCCATGACCCGCAAATGGAATTATATCCCTCTCTCCTCCCATGAGCAGCAACAGGCCAATGCCTTGCAGCCCCATCCGGGCGACTGCAAGGCTGTAGCCGAATTACTGTTGCGCCGAGGCGTGCAGTCGCCAGAAGAGGCCGAGCGGTTTTTCTCGCCTGCCATTTCCGATCTTCATGATCCGTTTCTCATGCCCGACATGGATAAGGCCGTGGAACGCCTTAACAAGGCGATGGGAGCCAAGGAGAAGATCATGGTCTATGGCGACTATGATGTGGACGGAGTGACTGCCGTGGCCCTCGTGTATAAATATCTTCAGAATTATTACTCTAATCTGGAGTATTATATACCCACACGCTATGAAGAAGGCTACGGCATCTCGCGCAAGAGCATAGACTATGCGGCCGATGCGGGAGTGAAACTCGTGATTGTACTCGACTGTGGCATAAAGGCCATTGATGAGATAGCCTATGCCCGCAGCAAGGGCATAGATTTCATAATATGCGACCATCACATGCCTGACGAGGAGCTGCCTCCTGCCGCCGCCATACTCAATCCGAAGATGCCGGGGAGCACTTATCCCTGCAAGCATCTGAGCGGATGTGGCGTAGGCTTCAAGTTCATGCAGGGTTTTGCCATGAGCAATGGTCTTGCCGGCCACAATGAGCTTGAGAGTCTGCTTGACCTGGTGGCCGTGAGCATAGCCGCCGATATTGTTCCGATCGAGGGGGAAAACCGTGTGATGGCCTATCATGGTCTGCGTCGGCTCAATTCCAACCCCAATCTCGGTCTGCGCTCTATCATCAGGATATGCAAGCTCACCAACAAGGATATTACCATTTCCGACGTAATCTTCAAGATAGGCCCGCGCCTTAATGCCTCCGGACGTATGCAGAGCGGCATAGAGGCCGTGGATCTGCTCGTGACCCGCGATCTGCATGACGCCTATGAGAAGGGGGCCAACATTGATCAATATAACAAAGACCGCAAGGAGCTTGACAAAAGAATAACCGATGAGGCCAACGCGCTCATAGAGAGAAATGTGAATGTGGTGGAAGGGAAGCGCTCCATAGTGATATGCAACCGCGACTGGCACAAGGGCATCATAGGCATAGTGGCCTCGCGCCTCACAGAGCTTTACTATAAGCCGGCCGTGGTGCTCACTCTATCCGATGGTGTGGCCACGGGTTCTGCCCGCTCGGTGCAGGGTTTTGATATATATGCCGCTGTTAATTCCGTCCGGCATCTGCTTGAGAATTTCGGCGGTCATCCCTATGCCGTAGGCCTTACTCTTAAGGAGGAAAATGTAGCGGAATTTGCCAAGCTGTTTGAAGAATATGTGGCAGAGCACATTCTTCCTCACCAGCTTGAGCCCCATATAGAGATTGACGCTGAAATAACATTCTCTCAGATCACACCCGAATTCATAGCCTCACTGCGCCGCTTCAATCCCCACGGCCCCGGCAATCAGAAACCCGTATTCATTACCAGAGGCGTGTTTGATTTCGGCACATCAAAGCTCGTGGGCAAAAACATGGAGCACATAAAGCTTGAGCTGGAGGATAATTCCACTTCAAGAGTGATCAACGCCATAGCCTTCAACATGAGCCAGTATTTCGAGCATATCCACGCCCACAAGCCCATCGACATCTGCTACACTCTGGAGCCGGCCAAGCATCAGGGGCGCAGCGACAGCGTACAGCTCATGATACGCGACATACGCCTCTCGAAGCCTCATTGATCACTGAGATGGAGGACATCCTGGCCATCCTTAAGCGCCACTGGGGTTATGACTCTTTCCGCCCCGGGCAGCGCGAAATCATAGAGTCGGTGCTCTCGGGCCACGACACACTCGGCCTCATGCCCACAGGAGGAGGAAAGTCGGTCACGTTTCAGGTGCCGGGCCTCGCTCTTGGCGGACTCACGCTTGTGGTAACCCCGCTCGTGGCTCTCATGAAAGATCAGGTGGATAATCTCAAGGCCCATGGCATAAAGGCCGCTTTCATGCACGCCGGCATGCCTTATGGCGAGACATCGCGAGTGTGGCAGGCTCTGGTTAACGGGGGATGCCGATTCCTCTATGTGAGTCCGGAGCGACTGCAGAATGAGCGATTCAGGGAAGAATTGCGGGCGCTTAAGCGCGTCACGCTCGTAGTGGTGGATGAAGCCCACTGCATTTCCCAGTGGGGACATGACTTCAGGCCTCCTTATCTTCACATATCGGCATTGCGCAAGATCTTGCCTGTCTCCACACCATTCATGGCTGTCACGGCTTCGGCCACTCCGCAGGTGGCCCGCGATATATGCGATGTGCTGGAATTCCGTGACGCCAGGATCTTCAGCAGCTCATTTTCCAGGCCCAATATAAGCTACGTGGTGAGGGAGGTTTCCGACAAGCTCTCTCAAATCGTGCATATTCTCGGCCGTGTGAGCGGCACGGGAATCGTATACGTGCGCTCACGGCGGCGCACTCTTGAAATTGCAGGCCGTCTCAAGGATGCCGGCATTGCAGCCGAAGCCTTTCATGCCGGCATGGAATACGAGCTTAAAGAAGAGCGCATCAATGCCTGGAAGCGGGGCGAGCTGAGGGTGATGGTGGCCACCAACGCCTTCGGCATGGGCATCGACAAGCCGGATGTGCGTGTGGTGATCCACTATGACATGCCCCCGTCCATGGAGGAGTACTATCAGGAGGCGGGACGTGCAGGCCGCGACGGACTGCTGGCCTACGCTGTGCTCCTCGCTGACAGGTTTGACTATGCGCGCATGCGAAGGCGCGTGACAGAGGCATTCCCTCCAAGAGAGGTCATAGAGCGCAACTACGAGCTGTTGTGCAATTTCATGTCTTTGTCAGTGGGGGAAGGCTATGGGCGTCTCATAGAATTTGACCTTCAAAAGTTCCTCTCGGTGTTCCGTCTGCAGGAGACTCAGGTGAGATCCACGCTCGCGATACTCGGTGGAGCCGGCTATCTGCAATATATAGATGAGGCTGAGAATGCTTCCCGCGCACTTATCCTCTGCGCGAAGGAGGAGCTGTATGGTCTGCCGGCGTGCGGGCCATATGCCGATGCTGTGCTTAGGGCATTGCTCCGCAATTGTCCCGGCATTTTTGTGGAATACGCATATTTCTCCGAGCAGCGACTGGCAAATGATGCAGGATGCACGCCTCAACAAGTATATGACACTCTTCTCACACTCTCACGCATGGGAGTGGTGAGCTACGTGCCTCGCCGACGCACCCCCTACATAAGAGTGCTCACATCACGCGAATATCCTGAAAACATGATTATTCCACGTTCCGTATATCAGGAACGAATGGCACGCATGAAGGAGCGGGTGGAGAGCATGATAGCTTATTCATCCGCTATATCGAAATGCCGGGCGGGAATGATTCTGGAATATTTCGGGCAGCCGCATGCGGAGTCATGCGGGTGTTGCGATGCCTGCCGCTCGGCCCACGCGCCTCTCTCTCAAGCCAGAATAAATGAGCTTGAACGGCGTCTCCTTGACTATGTGAGACGCCGCGCGAGGCAGGGAGCTACGGCTGCTGAAATTATACATGAATTCGGCATGCATGGGGAGAAGGCTGTATCCATAGCCGAGTATCTTGCAGATGAAGGGGAACTGACTATCCATGCCGGCCGTTACTTCTTATCAGACTGATATTATGATACAGGATATTACACTTCGCACTGACCCGCGCACGGCTGCCACACCGGAGCTGCTGGAGCAGGAAATAAAAAAACATCTACGGCCCGGAGACGGCCGGCTGCACGACTGGCGCATACGCCGTCAGAGTATCGATGCCCGGCAGCGCCGTGTGATGATCAACATATGTGTGGAAGCGGCGTCAGGTTCTCACCACAGGCTTCCGGCCCGCTTTGAGCCAAAGCGATATGCGCCTCTGCCTCCTGATGCCCTTCAGGCTATTATTGTAGGGGCCGGTCCGGCCGGACTTTTTGCCGCTTTGAGATGTATTGAACTCGGAGTGAAGCCCCTGCTTCTTGAGCGAGGAGCGGATGTAGATGCGAGGCGTGTCATCATGGCCCGCATATCAAGAGAGGGAATCGTAGACGCAGATTGCAATTACTGTTTCGGCGAGGGGGGAGCCGGAGCGTATTCCGACGGCAAGCTGTACACACGCTCCAAGAAGCGTGGTAATGTCAATGATGTGCTGCAGACTCTTGTGACCCATGGCGCCGACGAGAAGATACTTGTCGACGCTCATCCGCACATAGGCTCCGACAAGCTTCCTGGAGTGATCGCAGCCATGAGAGAGACGATTCTGTCGGCAGGAGGGGAAGTGCACTTCCACACTCGCGTAACGCGTATACTGCTCTCAGATGAAGGAGCCGCCTATGGAGTGGAATGTGCCGACGGGTGCCGGTACGCAGGGCCGGTAATACTGGCTACGGGTCACTCGGCCAGAGACGTCTACCGCATGCTAAATGATTCCGGGGTGCACATAGAGGCCAAGGGGCTCGCCATAGGAGTGCGCCTGGAGCATCCGCAAGACCTTATCGACCGCATGCAGTATCATTCCCCGCAGGGTCGCGGCAAATATCTGCCTGCCGCAGAATACAGCTTTGTGGAGCAGGCCGATGGCCGTGGAGTGTATAGCTTCTGCATGTGTCCGGGCGGGGTGATAGTTCCGGCGGCCAGTGCTCCGGGACAACTCGTGGTGAACGGCATGTCATCCTCATCGCGCGGCTCGCGATGGGCCAATTCAGGCATGGTAGTAGAGGTGCATCCAGGCGATTTTCCGGAATTTTCCGGGCATGGCCCGCTGGAAATGCTTGCTCTGCAGGAAAAGCTGGAACATGACTTCTTCCTTGCCGCCGGATCTTCCCTCAAAGCTCCTGCCCAGCGCATGACCGACTTTGTCGACGGTAAGGTATCATCGACACTCCCTCCGAGTTCTTATACTCCCGGGCTGCTCTCTCTTCCTCTTCATTTCCTGCTGCCTCCCTTCATAAGCAAGCGTCTGCAGGAAGGCTTCAGGCGTATGGGGCGCAAATGTCGCGGATTCCTTTCGCACGAGGCCACTCTCATAGGACTTGAAAGCCGCACGAGCAGCCCGGTGCGCATACCTCGCGACAATATCACAATGGAGCACATAACGGTTGCCGGCCTATACCCCGCAGGCGAGGGCGCAGGCTATGCCGGAGGCATCGTGAGCGCAGCCATGGACGGTGCGCGCGCGGCCGATGCGTTATGTGCGGTCTTATTAAAAAGCAAGTCAACGATATGATACTTAATATAGAAACCTCCACCGACTGCTGTTCGGCAGCACTCACTCACGAGGGGGAAATCCTCGAAGAAAGAATTGAGAAACAGAACATGAATCATGCCAGGCTCATAGCCCCTTTCGCAGATGAATGTATGGCATATGCCCGAGCCCGCGGCCTTAAGCCCGAAGCTGTGGCAGTATCCATAGGCCCGGGAAGCTACACCGGCCTGCGCATAGGCCTGAGTCTTGCCAAAGGGTTGAGCATGGGGCTTGACATCCCTCTCATAGGCATCCCCACATTGCAGATCCTGGCAGTAAAGGCCATGTTCCGTCGCTTTGACTGGGAAGGCGATGAGCTTCTCGTGCCCATGCTCGACGCCCGGAGAATGGAAGTATATACAGCCGTATATGATTTCGCTCTCAATGCGCTGGAAGAGCCTCACCCGCTCATCCTGGAGGCAGACTCTTTTGACACCTACCTCAGGCAGGGACGCAAGCTGATATTTATGGGCAACGGTTCTGACAAATACCGTGAGCTTTTGCCCGAGAGCCGGCAAGTGGTCTACATGTCGGATATCGTGCCTACGGCCGCGTCGATGATGGCCCTCTCGGAGAAGGCGCAGAGAGAGCAGAGATATATAGATATTGCCTACAGTGTGCCGGAATATCTCAAAGAATTTCAGGCTACGGTGCCAAGGAATAAGGTCTTAGGGAATGTTTGAATTGAAATGATTTTATCACGAAGCGCCCGAAAGAGCCTCCGGGATGAAATCAAGATTCAGCTCTCCGGGAGAGGCTGAATGTTGGAGGCTGTTTAAAGTCAAACAATCTCTAAGTTTGCAATTGCTGATTTTTTTAGCTACATTTGCAGTTTAATAGACAAGAATTCTTAAGGTGCAATGATATATAACACACAGCAGCGGCCGCTGCTGCTCTCGGAATACGGGCGTAACGTGCAGAATATGATAGACTTCTGCCTCACACTTGAAGATCGTGAGGAGCGTAATCTGTGCGCCCGTGCAATTGTGGGCGTGATGCGGCGGCTCACTCCCCAGCAGGCAAACACGCCGGAAAAGGAGCAGAAACTATGGGATCACCTGAATATCATGAGTGGCTTCTCTCTTGATATAGATTTCCCGTGCCCTGTGCTCCAGGCCGAAGGCTTTCATCCTGTGCCGTCGCCCATACCATATTCCGACCGAAGGATAAAATGGCGTCATTATGGCCGGAATATCGAGCAGATGGTGGCCCGTGTGGCTGATCTTGAGGAGGGGCCCGACAAGGATGCCCTCATCTCGATGCTTGCCCACCAGATGAAGAAACTTCAGCTCGTGCATAATCCCGAGGGTGTGGATGATGCCAAGATTCTGCGGGATCTGGCCATATACTCCAAGGGGAAGATCGATCTTGATCCTGCCACTTATCTCCTGCATGAGTTCCAGGAGGCGCCCGCTCCGGAGAAGCCCAGGAAAGGTCGCCGCAAGAAGAAACCCATGCTATATTAATCCCCCACGTTGCCTAAAATACCCTCAGCATGAGCACTTTCATAGTAGAAGGAGGTCATAGACTCAGCGGAAGCATAACCCCGCAGGGAGCCAAGAATGAAGCTCTTGAAGTGATATGCGCCACTTTGCTCACCGACAATGTCGTGACGCTGCGCAATGTGCCGGACATACTCGATGTGCGCAACCTCATACGCCTGTTGGAGCAGATGGGAGTGAAAGTGCAGCGCATAGATGCGCATTCCTACACTTTCTGCGCAGCAGACATCGATATAGACTATATCTTCACCCCTGAATTTACGGACAAGGCGCAGACTCTGCGGGGATCGGTCATGATAATAGGCCCGCTTGTGGCAAGATTCGGCAGGGCAATGCTTCCCAAGCCGGGGGGTGACAAAATAGGCCGCCGCCGTCTCGACACCCATTTCCTGGGAATGGAGAAACTGGGAGCATCTTTCCGATATATATTCGATCGCCGGAGTTATGAGATAAGTGCGGAGCATGGACTCAAGGGCACTTATATGTTGCTGGATGAAGCTTCTGTGACGGGCACAGCCAATCTGGTGATGGCGGCGGTGCTGGCCCGGGGCGAGACCGTGATATATAACGCCGCCTGCGAGCCATACGTGCAGCAGCTATGTCGCATGCTTGTGAGCATGGGTGCTAAAATAGAAGGTATAGCCTCCAACCTGCTTCGCATAACCGGCGTTGAGGCTCTGCATGGCGCAGTCCACACCATGCAGCCCGACATGATCGAAGTGGGCAGTTTCGCGGGTATAGCCGCAATGACCGGCTCAGGCCTCACGCTCAAGAATGTGGACTTGCGTGAGCTCGGCATAATGCCCGATAATTTCCGACGCATGGGCATCGAAATGATTCAGAAAGGGCCCGACATTGTAATCCCCGAGCGTGACGGATATCAGGTGGAGACTTTCATCGATGGATCCATCATGACATTTGCCGATGCGCCATGGCCCGGACTCTCGCCCGATCTGCTGTCGATATTCTTGGTAGTGGCCACTCAGGCTGCCGGCTCAGTTCTCATTCATCAGAAGATGTTTGAAAGCCGCCTCTTCTTTGTCGACAAGCTTATCGATATGGGTGCCCGCATCATCCTGTGTGACCCGCACCGCGCGGCGGTGATAGGCTCCGGCAAGCTCGGCTCTCTACATGCCACCAACATGGTGAGCCCCGATATACGTGCAGGCATAGCCATGCTCATAGCCGCTCTGGGAGCAAAGGGCACCTCCCGCATCCAGAATATCGACCAGATCGACCGCGGATATGAGCAGATAGACCTCCGCCTCAATGCGCTTGGGGCACAGATATTGCGCGAATCATGATTACCGACAGCGAAATTACAGCAGCAGGCTCTTTCACCAAGACCCACGGGCTAAAGGGTGAGCTGCATGCCTTGCTTGACATTGACTCGGAGTTCTTTTCGGAGCATCCATGCTTCATTGTGGATGTAGATGGCATATATGTGCCTTTCTTCGTGGAGAGTGTGAGAGCCAAGGGGCTTCAGGCAACTCTCATAAAGCCCGAGGGCATAGATACTGAGGAGGAGGCTAAACTTTTTCCCGGAAAAAGTATCTATGTTATAAGGAAGGATCTGATTGCTTTCGAGCAGATGAATGCCGGCGAGGGGGAAGATGGCGCTTATGCCGATGACTTTGTGGGCTATACTCTGCTCGATGTGCAAGGAAACACGCTCGGCGAGATAACGGATCTTGAGACATCTACGGCCAACACTTTGTTTATAGTGCGCACACCGGATGACAAGACGCTGTATGTGCCGGTGGCGGAAGAGTTTGTGGCAGGCATCAGTCCCGAGAACAAGACTATCACAATGAGCCTCCCAGAGGGGCTGTTAACTCTTAATAATTAAATCATTATGGCAGATGAACTCATGGCATACGATGAGGAGCAGGCAGTGAAATTCATACGCTCTTTCATCCCCGGGAATATACGCGACAAATATACGGATGATGAGATACTTCTTGTAATCGACATAATATGGGATTACTACGAGTCAAAGGGCTTGCTTGAAGTCTCGGCCGATGCCGATGAAGAGGATGAGACCGATGTCGAGGCTCTCTCTGCTTATGTGGGTAAGGAACTCAAGAAAGATGGAGAGGTCGTAATGGATGGAAGTGATATTAATCAGATTGTGAAAGGAGAATTGGCTTATGAAAAGACTCTTGACATATTTGGCGATTAATGCGGCATTTATGTTGCTTATGGCTCCGGCCGCAATGGCCGATCGTGTGCCCGAGCTTGATGCCATGAGCAATGAAGAGCTCATAACCTCGCTTGATCTCGGCAAGCATGCGCAGGCTGTGCGCGACGCTCAGTCGAAGGAGGCTAAGAAGCTCATCAACAGTACATATAAGCCCGCAGACGGATGCAACGTAGAGACTTACCGTGGAGGAGAAGTCATCATAATATCCATACCCGCGCATCTCCTCTTTGAGCCTAACGGCACAGGGCTTATGCCGGAGGCCGACCTTTGGCTCAAGCCTATGAAAAAATATGCGATGGCCTCAAAACCCGATTATTTCCGCATGCTGCTGGTGATGCACACCGACAACACCGGTTCGCCGGAATACACCGATGAGTTGTCGCTGAAACGCGTGGACGCTATTTTTGAGAGAATGGCGGAACTCGGATTCGACACTTCTTACATATTCCCCACTGCAGCCGGAGCAACCGATCCGATAAAACCCAATAATACAGTGGCCGGCCGCGATGCCAATCGCCGCCTGGAAGTATATCTCATCCCGGGTAAGGAAATGCTTGAAGCAGCCAAGAAAGTGGCGAAGTAGACCTCTGCATTCCCCCCCACGATGAAGAGCCACTGCCGGATCCTCCCCTCCTTCCCCCGGGGAGTTCCGGCAGTGCTTCGTTTATTCAGTTGGCCACATTGCGATACTCACCGGGAGTCTTGCCTGTCTTTCGCTTAAAGAATCTCACAAAGTGTTGAGGATATTCAAAGCCCAGCCTATAACCCACTTGTGTTACCGACAGATTCATGTCATTGAGCAATTCGCGAGCTGCATTGACCATATTGTCGGCTATGATATCCTTGGCAGTCATTCCCGTGGCACTCTTCACCAATTCTCCGAAATATCCCTGTGAAAGATTCAGCTTATCTGCAAAGTAAGCTACTGTAGGCATGCCTTGCCGGCCTGCCTCAACTGCCATATAATCGGCAAGCATCAGCTGAAACTTCTCCACTACCGAGCTGTTGATCTCCTCGCGTGAGATGAACTGTCGTTCATAAAAGCGAAGGCAGTAATCGAGAAACACCTCGATGTTGGCCACGATTATGCTTCTTGAATGTCTGTCGAGAGCATGATGCATCTCACGTTCGATGAGAGACATGACTGAATTCATGACTGTCACCTCTTCCGCCGACAGATGCAGTGCCTCATTACTGTTATAGGAAAAGAAACCATAAGAAGACATCTTTTTGCCTAAAGCAGTGCGTGCCAGGAGATCAGGATGAAAGGCAAGCACAGTCCACCTCGGCTGCACGCTTCCAGGCTCGATCACAGCCGTTACCTTCTGCCCTGGAGCAAAGGCCACGACCGACATCTCATCGAAATCATATTTCGTGAGTCCGTAATTAAGCACACAACCTTTTGTTTCCTTGATATATATGGCATATATTCCATAGTGGTACACATATTCTCCAGGCATAGATTCACCCTCATAGTGCCCTATGGTGATGAGCGGATGCAGAGGAGTGAAGCCATAGCAATCATTGAGATGGCTCACAGAATCAATATTAATTTCTTCATGCATAAATCATAAGTGTTTAAATAGTGTGCAGTAACCTTAACTGAATTAACGAAGGCATTTGGGCATATTCGGTTTGTTTAGGTCATCACAGGAGTCTATTCCTGCGCACTCGCATGCAATCTGAGAGAGTGCTTTAATTTAAATGATTTCAGCAAGCCGAAGAGGGAGCATGGCGGCCTATGCTGCCGGTGAGGCTTGGCTGAAATCGCTGGAAAGAGCCGCAGAGATAAAATAAAGAGTACTCCTGAGGGGCTGAATGTTTGAAATTCACAAACACTATCTAAGTTGGCTGAAAGCAGTGTATCTTTTATGTCTGCAAATTTACACTTTTTCTTCAAAAGACACACAATCTTCCCGGCTTCTTGGCCGAATTTCTCAATATATTTTTTGTTTAAGTACATGACAAAAATTTGAAAACATCGAATTTTGGGGTATAAGTCGGACG
>CAJTTA010000047.1 GCA_910579305.1 uncultured Muribaculaceae bacterium | reverse complement strand
ATGGAATCAGTCCTAATTTTTTGAGACCTCAAAAAGTTTTATCGGACAGCAATATAAGTATTACAATACATCTATTAACTATGTGTCTATACTATATTGCTATCGTATCTCGTTGAAATATACACAAAACCTCCTTTTGGCACGATAGTTGTAACCGTCGCCTCCATATAATCTCGGGCGCATCTCTCAGCGCCCGCCATAACAAGTAGTTAACTCTCACAATTCATAATGACAAACGATTCTTTCAAAAAATTCGGCGACATGCTGTCGCTTGGTGAAGAGGAGGCACGCAAGGCCGGCGCCTCCATAATCACATGCGAGCATCTGGCTCTCGGCATGTTGCGTGGTGAAGACGCAACTCCGGTGAGAATCCTGCGGCACCTCCACATTCCGGTTGACTCCATCACCCAGGAGATGGAAGAGCATCTCATGCTTCATCGGGATGAGACAGGAGAAATCGCCACTGTAGTGACAATTGACCGGGATTATCCCCTGGCTCATTCGGCTGTACGATATCTCAGGCTCGGGCTTAAAGAAGCCAAACAGTTAAAGGCGTCATCTCTCAAGGGGGAGCATCTGCTTCTCGCTCTGATGCATGATGAAGAAGCTGTGGGCAGTGAGCTCCTCCGTCGAATTAAGAACGATTACCTCAATTTTGATATTCAGATAAGCAACATCCCAGGAGAAACCGGTCATCCTGACACTCCTGCGGCAGGCTCCGACTTCACTGACGATGAGGATGAAGATGAGTTCAGCTCTTCAGAATCCGGTGCCACATCAGGCTACCGCGATAATGCGGCCCGCAACACGGGAAGTAAATCGAAGAGCACAAAAAGCTCCGAGACTCCCGCATTGGACAAATTCGGATTCGACATGACCCGGGCTGCCAGAGACGGACGTCTGGATCCCGTGGTGGGCAGAGAAAATGAAATCGAGCGACTGGCGCAGATATTATCCAGAAGAAAAAAGAATAATCCTGTGCTTATAGGAGAACCCGGTGTGGGCAAAAGCGCCATTGTGGAAGGTCTTGCTTTGCGTATAGTACAGCGTAAGGTAAGCCGTATCCTTTTCAACAAAAGAGTTGTCTCGCTCGATCTGACAGGCATGGTGGCCGGCACGAAATATCGTGGGCAGTTTGAGGAACGCATCAAAGCTGTGCTTGATGAATTGTCGAAGAACCCGGATGTAATTCTTTTTATTGATGAAATCCATACTATCGTAGGGGCAGGAAGCGCCCCCGGAAGCATGGATGCGGCAAATATGCTCAAGCCTGCTTTGGCCCGAGGAGAAGTGCAGTGCATCGGAGCCACAACTCTTGATGAATACCGGCAAAACATAGAGAAGGATGGAGCGTTGGAACGCAGATTCCAAAAGGTGATGGTGGAGCCCACTACTGCCGAGGAGACACTGGCTATTCTGGAGCAGGTCAAAGAAAAGTATGAAGCACACCACAATGTGGAGTACACGCCCGATGCTCTTCAGGCATGCGTGTCTCTTACAGAGAGATATGTGAGCGACCGCAATTTCCCTGACAAAGCACTGGACGCTCTTGACGAGGCCGGCAGCCGTGCGCACATCACACATATCGTAGTGCCGGAAACGATTGAGAAACTGGAGCAGGAGCTTGATGAGGCTTCCTCCCGGAAACTTGCCGCCGCCAAGGCTCAGGACTTTGAGCTCGCCGCTACTATGCGCGATGAAGAAGCGCGTCTACGCGATTGCCTGGAGAATGCCAAAAAAGAATGGGAGTCTACTCTCGATGAGCAGAAACAGACGGTGGATGAGGAGAAAGTGGCCGAAGTGGTAGCCATGATGACCGGCGTGCCTACAAAACGTATCGCACAGGCCGAAGGGGCAAGACTCCTGCATATGGGGGATTCGCTGAAAGGCTCCGTAATCGGGCAGGATGATGCCATTGCCAAAACAGTGAAAGCAATACAACGCAACCGTGTAGGGCTAAAAGACCCCAATAAACCCATAGGAGTCTTTATGTTCCTCGGCCCTACAGGCGTCGGAAAGACCCATTTGGCTAAAAAGCTCGCCGAATATCTATTCGACTCTTCCGATGCGCTCATACGCATGGATATGAGCGAATATATGGAAAAATTCACTGTGAGCCGACTGGTGGGCGCTCCTCCGGGATACGTAGGCTATGAGGAAGGTGGACAGCTCACTGAAAAGGTGCGCCGTCACCCTTACTCCGTAGTTCTTCTTGATGAAATCGAGAAGGCGCATCCCGATGTATTCAACTTGCTGCTGCAGGTGATGGATGAAGGACGCCTCACCGATTCGCTCGGACGCAAGATCGATTTCAAGAACACCATTATAATAATGACCAGCAACGTAGGTTCACGCCAGCTTAAGGATTTCGGCGGAGGTGTGGGCTTCCGTAGTGGCGCCCCAAGCAAAGAAGAGAGCGAAAGCGTAATAAATAAGGCTTTGGGACGGGCATTCTCACCAGAGTTCCTCAATCGTGTCGACAATGTCATTATGTTTGACCAACTGAGTCGCGATGCGATATTCTCTATAATCGACATCGAAATAGAGGGCTTCAGAAATCGTATAGAAAAATTGGGATATAGCCTTGAGCTTACCGAAGGTGCCAAGAAATTTTTGGCCGACAAGGGATACGATCGTCAGTACGGAGCCCGCCCTCTCAAGCGTGCGATCCAAAAATATCTTGAAGATGATCTTGCCGAGCTTATGCTCACCAGAGGCTCCGACGGCAACTGCGGCGGGAAAATATATGCAGCTTATAATGAGGGAGATGACCGACTCAATCTCTCAATGGAGTAAGAGCCTATTGCCTCTCTAAAGCATTGATAATCAAAGCGCAGACTTGTATCCAAGCATAAAACAAGTCTGCGCTTTGATGCTAAATGCAATATCCTGAAGCCTCAAAAGAACGTAAAAAATTTTTTCAAAAAGTTATCTACACCTTTATCTATTGAATCTCAAAGAGTTCAGAGAGACTATACGTTGCCAATTCAGTTTCCCGCATGCGTGCGTACTTGCCGGAGAAGAAATTTCTGCTTAACTTTGCATAGAATTTCGCCCCCCCGGATAAAGGATGAAATTCCTCAAAACACTGTTTCATTATCAATATTCCCGTCAATCGTTGCATAATCTCAGTCTACATATAGAATACCTGCTCCGCTATCATGATTGCGTGATACTGCCAGGCTTTGGCGCATTCCTTCGTCGACGTATTCCGGCACGCATGGATATGGAGACCGGAGAGCTATTCCCCCCGAGATATGAATTATGCTTCAACAGCTCCATAAATACAGATGACGGGTTGCTTGCTCACTCTGTGAGCCGCAGAGATGGAATAAGTTTCGAACAGGCCCGCACCTCAGTCAGTGATCTTGCAGAAGGCATCTACAATGCCTTGTCTGCCGATGGAATATTCACTCTATCTCACATCGGCACCCTGCATATGGATAGCGAGAGAAATGTCTCTTTTGAGCCATATTCAGCTGGAGGACTCGACTTCATAAAGCCAATTAGCCCCGTAGAATCACCGAGTGTCAAGAAAGATAGCGCACCTGAAAAGCAGCTCGACACTAACAGATATTACACATTACGCATACCTCGCAACATTATGCGATATGCTGCAATGATTGCCGTGCTGATCCTTGGATGTATCACTCTCTCCATGCCTCCTACGGCACGTGATATGAGAGTGGACAAGGCATCGGTAATTCCTATGCCGTCTGCAGCGAGTCCTAAAAGCGACAAGACAGCTTCAGAGGCAACCGACACAGAAACACAGGATCAAAAAGAAGATCCACGTTATTATCTTATCGTAGGAGCATCTCATTCCGAGAAGAAATGCAAGCAATTCATGGATCAGCATTCCGACTTTGATCTTGACATGCTTCACACCTCCGCTTCCCGAAAACTAATATACATGGCCTCATCTTCCCAAAAGACTGATTTGCTGAATCTCATGCGTGATGAAGATGTAGTAGAGGAATTTGGTCAGACCTGGATATATGATTCAATCGAATGAATGGTAACAGCAATAGATATAAGCAACGGGTCATGGATTAAATCCATGACCCGTTGCTTATATCAGAGACTGAATATCTCATTCCATATCGGCAGAGGGAGCAATCAGCTTATAACCCTTGCCATGGATATTGATGATCTCAATTTCAGGATCTGCTCGTAATAATTTGCGCAACTTGGTGATATATACATCCATTGATCGAGCATTGAAGTAATTGTCATCCACCCAGATTGTCTTCAAGGCATAGTTGCGCTCAAGAATCTCATTTAGATGCTGACACAGCAGCGTGAGCAGATCGCATTCCTTCGTAGTCAGCTTCTTTGCAACGCCACCATCTATTGTGAGTGTCATTTTCTGTGTGTCGAATGTAAACTTACCAAGTCTATACATGGTAATCTCTATATCCTTCTTACCTTTCACTCGACGCAGAATAGCACTTATACGGCTCACGAGTTCTTCCATGCTGAACGGCTTTGTGATATAATCATCGGCACCCAGCTTGAATCCTTCCAGCACATCATCTTTCATATTCTTAGCCGTGAGGAAGATTATGGGCACCTCTGCGCCCGTGGCTCGTATCTCCTGCGCCAAAGTGAAGCCGTCCTTCTTAGGCATCATCACATCAAGCACACAGAGATCATACTTGCCCTTTAGGAATGCCTTGTAGCCTTTGTCTCCATCCGGCATAAGGTCTACATTATAGCCCTTCGCCATAAGAAACTCCCTAAGAAGCATGCCGAGGTTTTCATCATCCTCGCAGAGCAGAATTCTAAGCTTGTCATCCATAATCGTATAGTTTTAGTTATTATTATTGTCTCATACTTTTTCCTCTTCCTCACCTGTTGATACGGCAAGAGGCAATGTGATTATAAAGGTAGTACCCTTTCCAAACTCGCTCTCGGCCTTGACCACTCCGTGGAAGGCCAGAATCAACTTGTGCACGTATGCCAGACCAAGGCCAAAGCCTTTCACATCATGGCGATTACCTGTATGCACACGATAGAAGCGATCGAAGATACGACGCAGATGTTCCTTGCGTATGCCTATTCCATTATCGGAAATACGTATCTCAAGTTTGGAGTCGGAAGGATTTGCTGTTGCCACCTTAAGAATAGGGTCTACATCTTCGCGCCGGTATTTCACGGCATTGTCGAGCAGATTGAATATCACATTAGTAAAGTGCATTTCATCGACATAGATAAGGGCATTTATCGCTTCCAGATCCATTTCAATCCTTCCGCCGAATTTCTCCACCTTAATCTTGAAAGTATTTACCACCTGAGAGATGATCACATTGGCATCCACTTCAGTAAACTTGATATTCGGGCCACGGCCATCAAACATTGACATCTGCAACACTTTCTCAACCTGGAAACGCAATCTCTTGGACTCATCGGTGATAACACCCGCAAGATGCGAAAGCATCTGTGGCGACTTCCTCACTGAAGAATCGGCAAGCATCTGCCCGGCAAGAGATATGGTAGATATCGGCGTCTTATACTCATGCGTCATATTGTTGATGAAATCAGTCTTCATTTCAGTAAGACGCTTTTGCCTGAAAGCTATTATTATAGTATAAAGAAATACTATCAGCAGGATAAGAGTCAGAGCCAGAGTCGGTATCAGCCATCTCACTGAATGGTAGATGTAGTCACCTTTACTTGGGAAATACACTTTGAGGTAATAGTGGCTCTGGCTGGCGGGAAAGAGGATTTGGCTGTACACGTCCTGTTCTCTTGCAGCATGAAAATCGGCAGAAGCATAAATGGGAACTTTGCTTGTCGCCACACTAAACTCAAATGGAAGATTTATCCCCTGCGCCGCAAGCTCATTGCGCAGAATGGTGCGCAACTGCAACGAATCGGCCCGTTCTATTACCGGGCGCGTCGAGCCCTCTCTCATTATGTTGAGGATAACTTCATTAAGCAATTCTCTCTGATACAGATACTGGCGGCGAATTGTCTGCTGCATCTGCTTGTAGCGCATATCAATTCCTCCTGTGGCAGCACTTAATATCGGACGTGTCACTGCTATAGCTGTGGTGTCGGGCTCTGTGGGAAAGAACGCCGCCTCTATATCCTGAATCTCCTCTATATCCTGCTCCAGATAATGAAGAGTCTCCATACGCTCCAATTCATCGGCCACACCAAAAAGCGCACGATGAGCATTCTCGGCAAACTGCTCCGAACGCATGCGAGTCATCTTATCCATATACAGAATCTGTATATAGACCAGGCCTCCAAACGTAATGGCCATAACTATAGTAAGTAGCCAAATTGTAGATTTCTTCATTGTGGCAGATCTCCTTTAGGACTCGATTAAGTTACAATATTAACAATATTATGACAATTTTAGTTTAATGGATGCGTGATAGTTAAAAGCATCAAATTAACATTCGAGTGCAAAATTAACATTTAAATGTGAAAACAACAAGCGGATACTCCCTAAATTTCCACATTCCGAAAAAAAAGACTAATTTTGCAATTTAAAACTCACGTAAGAATGCGGTGTTTCGCCGCATTTCTGAATATTTCTTAACGTAAAAAAGTATTATGGGTGGTTTTTTCGGCACAGTGCAAAAGCATGACGTAGTAACCGATCTATTCTATGGCACTGATTATCATTCACACCTCGGCACCAAGCGTGGCGGCATGGCCACATATTCTTCCGAGAAGGGATTCAACCGTAGTATCCACAGTCTTGAGAATTCTTATTTCCGCACCAAATTTGAGCCTACTCTCTCGCGATTCTCAGGATGCGCGGGTATCGGCATAATCAGCGACAATGACTCTCAGCCCATCGTAGTAAACTCACGAGTAGGCAAATTTGCCATAGTGACTGTTGCAAAAATAGCAAATATGGAGGAACTTGAGTCATCTCTACTGAAAGAAGGTGTGCATTTCGCCGAACTAAGCAGTGGTAAGACCAACCCTACAGAACTCATAGCTACAATAATTGCAGGAGGAGAAGATATCACCGATGGCATACGGCGAGTGCATGAACGTGTTAAAGGGTCGGTCTCCATGCTGCTGCTCACTACCGATGGAATAATTGCCGCTCGCGACAAATGGGGACGCACACCTATTGTAATAGGAGCCAAAGAAGATGGATATGCAGCTGTAAGCGAGACTGCCGCATTGCCAAATCTTGGCTTCTGCGAGGTGAGAAACCTGGGGCCCGGCGAAGTAGTGAAAATCACGGCTGAAGGCATGGAAGAACTCATCCCGGCACGCAAAGAAATGCAGGTGTGCTCATTCCTATGGGTATATTATGGATTCCCTGTATCTTCTTATGAGAATCGGAATGTGGAGGAAGTGCGCTTCAACAGCGGATATCTTATGGGCAAGAAAGATGACACTGATATTGACTGCGTGTGCGGTATTCCTGACTCAGGAGTAGGAATGGCATTGGGATATGCCGAAGGCAAGGGTGTGCCCTATCACCGCGCCGTAGCCAAATACACTCCCACATGGCCACGCTCGTTTACCCCGGGCCGTCAGGAACTCAGGAATCTGGTGGCAAAAATGAAGCTTATCCCTAACAGAGCCATGCTCGACGGACACAAAGTAGCCTTCTGCGATGATTCAATCGTGCGTGGGACTCAGCTTAAGGACAATGTAGAAATGTTGTACGAGTATGGAGCCAAAGAAGTGCACATACGCATTGCTTGCCCGCCGCTCATCTATGGCTGCCCTTTCATAGGCTTCACTTCTTCTAAGAGCGACATGGAGCTGATAACACGCCGCATAATCCAGGAGCTTGAAGGAGACGCCGACAAGGATCTTGATCTATACGCCAAGACTGACACGCCGCAATACCATGCAATGGTGCAGAAGATAGCTGATAAGTTCGGAATAGACAGCCTGCGGTTCAGCACTCTTGAAGATCTCATAGAAGCAATCGGTCTGCCTAAGTGCAAAGTGTGCACCCATTGCTTTGACGGATCCTCCTGTTTCTGACAAAGCGCACTATTATCCCTATATATAGATTTCCTCTTCAATGGGCTATCCTGCCGGCCCATTGAAGAAGAAATCTATTTTTATAAATACAAAATAGAATAAAGTTTTCCGATAATTTTCATATATCACTGAATGACTGACACTTAATTTTAAGGCAGCTCTTAAAAGTTTTCCAAAACTCACAACATGTAAATAACTTTAAACCCAAAAACTTGTCTTGATTGCGATTAAATCATACCTTTGCATCAACATAAAACACCTAAAACGAACAATAAAACTCTATACATAATCTCCAAGCTACAATGATACAGACAGTTGTAAAACGAGATGGCCGGATAGTGGGATATAATGAAGAAAAAATCAGAGCCGCGATCCGCAAAGCCATGCTTCAGACAGAAAAAGGCGAAGATGAATCTCTCATAAACAAGATTGCCGACCGCATAGGCATATCGGGAGATGAGCGCATGACTGTAGAGGAGATTCAGGACAAAGTTGAATTCGAACTCATGAAGAGTCCGCGCAAGGAGGTGGCAAAGCGCTATATCGCCTATCGTGACCAGCGCAGCATAGCTCGACAGGCTAAGACACGTGACATATTTCTGGAAATCATCGAGGCAAAGAATAATGATGTGACGCGTGAAAACGCCAATATGAATACTGATTCACCGGCAGGCATGATGATGAAATTTGCCAGTGAGACTACCAAACCCTTTGTCGATGACTACCTACTCTCGCCTGAAGTGCGAGAGGCTGTGCGCGCCGGATATCTTCACATTCATGACAAGGACTATTATCCTACAAAGAGCCTGACTTGCGTACAGCATCCGCTTGACAGAATTCTCCGCGAAGGATTCTCGGCAGGGCATGGTGAGAGCCGCCCGGCAAAACGCATCGAGACGGCCTCTATAATAGGATGTATTTCTCTCGAGACAGCTCAAAATGAAATGCACGGGGGGCAGGCAATACCTGCTTTTGACTTCTATCTGGCTCCATTCGTGCGCTCTTCGCTCATTGAAGAAATCAAGAAACTTGAAGATGTGACCGGCAAGACGCTGGAACATCTCTATAACAAAGAAATCAAGGATTATCTGCGGCAGTCTCTTGAAGGTCTTGAAGGCGAAGAGCGGCTCATGGCTCATGCCGTAAACTGCACTGTGAGCCGTGTGCACCAGGCTATGGAGGCATTCATCCATAATATGAATACCATCCATTCCCGCGGAGGAAATCAAGTCGTGTTCAGCTCTATAAATTATGGCACTGACACTTCGGCGGAAGGGCGCTGCATTATACGCGAACTGCTTAACAGCACCTTCGAAGGAGTGGGGAATGGTGCGACCGCCATATTCCCGATACAGATATGGAAAAAGAAGCGTGGGGTAAGTTATCTGCCTTCTGACCCGAACTATGACCTCTATCAGCTTGCCTGCAAGGTCACAGCACGACGATTCTTCCCCAACTTCCTTAACCTTGATGCATCCTACAATCAGCATGAAAAATGGCGCGCCGATGACCCGGAACGCTTCAATTACGAAGTCGCCACAATGGGTTGCCGCACCCGAGTCTTTGAAAACAGATTTGGAGAAAAGACTTCGATAGGAAGAGGAAATCTCTCTTTCTCTACTATTAATATCGTGCGTATTGCAATCGAATGCATGGATATCGAGAATGCTGATGCGCGCATCGGAAGCTTTTTTACAAAGCTTGATGATGTGCTCGATATAACAGCAAGGCAGCTATGCGAACGCTTCGACTTCCAGAAGACCGCACTTGCCAAGCAATTTCCGTTGCTCATGCGCCGACTTTGGATTGGAGGAAATGAACTGAGTCCCAATGACACAATTGAATCTGTAATCAATCAGGGCACACTCGGCATAGGATTCATTGGACTTGCAGAATGTCTCGTAGCACTTACAGGCAAGCATCACGGCGAAAGTGAGACATCTCAGGAACTCGGGCTTAAAATCATACGACACATGCGGGCTCGTGCCGACCATTACAGCGAGGTATACGGTCACAATTTCAGTATTCTTGCCACACCGGCCGAAGGGCTATCCGGCAAATTCACTGCTGCCGACCGCAGACAATTCGGAATCATACCCGGAGTGACCGACCGTATTTTCTATACCAACTCCAACCATGTGCCTGTATACTTCCACTGCTCGCCTCTGCATAAGGCTAAAATCGAAGCGCCCTATCATGAACTCACTCGAGGCGGCCATATATTCTACGTGGAAATAGACGGAGATGCAACCCATAATCCCAAAGCTATAAGCGACATCGTAGATATTATGGATCGATATGACATAGGCTATGGCTCCGTAAATCACAACAGAAACCGCTGCATGGACTGCGGTTATGAAGATGCCGCGGATGAACTCGATGAATGTCCGCGCTGTCATGGCGGAAACATCGACAGATTACAACGCATAACCGGCTACCTCGTAGGCACTACCGACCGTTGGAACAAAGCCAAACTCGCCGAACTCCATGACCGGGTTGTACATAAATAATGATCCATTATCCGTCCGCATACGCGTGGCCGATATAATAGAGGGGACAAGTGTGGATGGCCCTGGATTGCGCACAACTATATATATGGCAGGCTGCGCTCACCATTGCCCAGGCTGCCACAACCCTTCTACATGGGATCCTGCTGGCGGACGCGAAATAAGTGTAGGCGAGCTTGCCGGAATCATAGAAGAGGCCGCATTCCCTCTCACTCTCAGTGGAGGAGACCCGCTTATGCAGCCAGAAGCCACAGAAGCACTCTTGCGAGAGATAAGAACGCGCATGAGCTCTGACATATGGCTATACACAGGATATACTTTTGAAGAGATTTTGGCTTCAAGAAAATTCTCTGCCTTGCTGCCCTGGCTGGATGTAATAGTCGACGGCCCATTTATAGAATCGCTCAAGGATAGCTCTCTCTTATTCCGTGGCTCGGCCAATCAGCGTCTAATAGATGTCCGTGAATCTCTGAGCAGACACACCGTAGTAGAATACAACATACTATAAAAATCAAGGCTATAAACAATCAAGGCTATATCACATTCGCTGACGTGATATAGCCTTGATTTTTATGTCAGTACAGTTGTTTATAAAGTCTTGGCCCGCTTGGAATCAATGTACACGTAGGCTATGAGAAGAGCATACATTACAAGGCCTGCCACCTGAGTGAAATCATCGATAAATGCTTCACACATACCGGCAAACACGCCTTCAGGACTAATGGAGGTAAGGAAACTATATAGACCACCATTGGGGTCAGAACCCTTGAAGAACGCTGTGAGAGCAGCAAACACTCCAAAGAGTGCGCCACCGGCTATAAGGCCGGAGCTGATAAGCGTGCCCCTGTCATGACGGGCAGCGCTTTCTTCCTTGCTCTTGCCGGAGCGCTGCACAAAGTATGCTACTGCACCACCCACAAGCATCGGGGTGTTAAGCGGCAGTGGTATAAACATGCCGAGGCAGAACGCAAGAGCCGGAACGCCGAGCCAGTTGAGCAAAAGAGCGAGTACAGCTCCCGATATATAGAGAATCCACGGAGTGTCGCCACCCATCATGAGAGGCTCGATCACGGCTGCCATAGCATTGGCCTGAGGAGCTACGAGAGCGTCAGGGCCGGAGAAACCGTATACCTTGTTGAGCACCATGATCACACCGCCCACAGTGGCAGCCGACACCAAAGTGCCAAGGAATTTCCAGGTCTCCTGCTTACGAGGCGTGGAACCGAGCCAATAGCCTATCTTAAGGTCAGTGACAAATCCTCCTGCCATGGAAAGAGCCGTACACACGACACCACCGATTACCATAGAGGCTACAATACCACTTGTGCCGCTGAGACCTATGGCCACGAAGATAGCCGAGGCAATGATGAGAGTCATGAGAGTCATGCCGCTCACAGGATTGGAACCTACAATCGCTATGGCATTGGCTGCAACAGTTGTAAACAGGAATGCTATAAGAATCACCACTACCCATGCTACGAATGCCTGCCAAAATGTGCTTATCACACCTGCCCAGAAGAATAGCAGAACGGCCACACATGCCAGGACGATAAAGAACACTATGTGCTTCATGGATATGTCATCCTGCCATCGCTGCGGCTTTTCGGCCTTGGCTCCGCCCTTGAACTCACGTCCGGCAAGCCCGACGGCCTGGCGAATGATGGGCCAAGACTTCACAATGCCTATCACGCCAGCCATGGCTATGCCGCCTATGCCCATCATGCGGGCTTTTGTGGCGAATATATGCTGGGCGTCCATTGCATCGACACTTAATATGCCCATAGTCGAATACTCGCCGAGAAGCGGCACGACTATCCACCATACGAAGATTGAGCCGGCAAAAATTACAAAAGCATATTTGAGACCCACTATATATCCAAGTCCCAACAAGGCTGCACCGGTGTTGCAGCTCAACACCATTTTTGTCTTGTCGGCTATCGCGGCGCCCCATGAAGTCGCAGTAGTCGTAACAGTTTCCGACCACCATCCGAGTGTTGCTACGATATAATCATACAGACCGCCTATCAGCGAGGCTATCACGAGAGTCTTGGCTTGCGCGCCCGTACCCTTGGAGCTTTCGCTGCTCACAAGTACCTGAGTTGTGGCTGTTGCCTCCGGAAACGGATACTTTCCGTGCATATCCTTCACAAAATACTTTCGGAAAGGGATAAAGAATAGTATGCCCAAAATACCTCCGAACAGAGAACTCAAGAAAATCTCAAGGAAATTTACGGTAATATCCGGATACTTCGACTGTAGGATATACAGTGCCGGAAGAGTGAATATGGCACCTGCCACTATCACACCGGAGCAGGCTCCTATGCTCTGGATTATCACATTCTGTCCCAGAGCATTATCCTTTTTCAAGGCACCGGACAGGCCTACTGCGATAATGGAGATAGGTATCGCGGCCTCAAATACCTGGCCCACCTTGAGGCCGAGATAAGCCGCTGCCGCACTGAACACAATAGCCATCAGCAGGCCCATACCCACTGAGTATACCGTAACTTCTTTCTGTGCCCGGGCCGGATGCATGAGTGGCTTATATTCCTCATCGGCAGCCAGCTCGCGGAACGCATTTTCAGGCAGACCCGTCGGGGTCATCATGTCTGCCTCCTGCTGAGGAGGCGGAGTGTGCTTGTTGTCGCTCATATTTTAATTGGTTTAGATTAGGCTGAGTTTCTGCTGCGAAGTTAACAATTTTTTATGAATACTTAAAGTAATCGCCAAAATATTTTATGGCCTGACTGCTATCTCACCGGGAGAATAAACCTCAGAGGGAATCCTGATGTTAATATAATAAAGGTGAGTTTATACGAAATTACCCCGAACAGAGTGGCGCATGAATAGAATGCTTTCATATCAGTTATAGGCGAAATAAAACCAAACGATATGAAAGCATTAATTCAAAAAGAAATTATCCGCACACCAATCTCAAGGAATGAGGACGTAAATGGTCGCATGGAGTCAGAAACCACAATAGTGCGAATATTTGGAGTAGTTGTATTCAAAAAGATTATCCAACTTTTGAAAGAGCATCAATTGGGAATTTAACTTTTTCAAAAGTATGAGTCAAACTATTAAAGTAGGCACAAGTCGCTGTTTGGTATTCATCAATCCAAATAACTGTCATCTCAACTTTATCTTCAGAGTTTAGATACACAATATCACCAATATTAAAACCATTCATAATTACCTCCTTTCCGTTCTAAAGTTAAACATCTGCGCAACGCCTACCAGTTGCGCTTGGTGTCTCATAGCTACTGATGAGTCCAGTATCAGCCTCCGTGTTAATGGTTAGGCTGATACTTTTATATAGCAATTAACGTGCCAATATAATGATGCTGACAACTTGACAGTTACAGCGTTCAAAGTTTATTCCTAAAAACAATATTTATGAACGTGTCAAGCATAACAATCCGCTGGGATAAGAACCCTGATGGCAGTACCGACATATCGGTTAGTGGAGATAAGGATTATCTGCCGCATTTCAGCGAAGCATTTCTATCGTTGGATATACTTCCTTCGGTACATAGTGTGGACGAGAGGGAAACGAGTGGCGAGAGTGCTGGAAATTCGGCTACAATAGCACTCCTCACTCAGCTAATAGCGATTATCCGAAAGAGCAATAAAATGAGTGGGCGGATTATATCCGAACAAGAAAGAAACTTAAAGTTTCCACTTACGGATTTGATAGCCATACGGAAGTTTAGTGAGATTGCAGGGATAAAGATTGATGAAGGGAAATTCCGTAATCGGAGAGAGTTTAGAATGTACGTACAATCGTTGCTGAAAGAAAAATGAGAAGAAAGCCAAACAAAGGAAAGTGTGTTTATAAAAGGTTAGGTGTGGAGTGTGCCCAGCGCAAAGAATGTGATGGCAACGCGAAAGTCGGTTGTCCACTTTCAGAGATTATTAATGTAAAACCTCAAACACCGAAAATCACTTCTGATTGAGTTTAGATTCAATCGAATCAAGTTTATCTAATATCTTCTTGCCATACTTAACCAATGCAGCAGGGACATTTTCAACTGTGGTAACACCAATTGGATAACCACAGCCGTTACATTGAATAGACATAAACCCGTAGTTGGTGTTTTCTACATCAATATCTTGCAGTTGGAATTTACTGCAACCGCATTTCGGACATAATTGAGTCATAATATTTACTTCTTTGATTTCCAAGCGCAAAGTTACGAAGAATTTTTGTAACTTTGCACTGTCTTTGAGAAGACAACGTTTGAAATAACAGAAAGGTGCCTCATCTCTTGTAAAATCGCCAATTTCACAAAGAATACACGAGGCACGGTGACAGCTCATATAACGTGGGCTGCCTATCCGTGCGTGTATTCAGGTGTTTGGCGATACCTACAAGAGTGCAAGGATGGCAGCCCACTTTTCTATATATAACTCAAGTAAGAAAATTCTCCAATTGGATGCCTGCGGAGAACTCTTGTAAAATCGCCATATGAAAAGATTTACTTATGCCTTTTTCATGGGCTTGATGTTAGCAGGAATATACTGTTTCATGACGCTATTCTTTGGAACACCAAGTCCGCAAGCAGGTCTGATGTTTATAGCCATAATGTTTGCAATTGGTTGCATTGCAGGTTGGCATGACTATGGTCGCAGGCAACGTAAAAAAGAAGAGGAAGAAGAACGACAAGCGGAGCAAGACCGAACCAACGAACTCATGCGCGAATATCTTGAAAAGAAACTGCGTGAAGAGGAAAACAAGTAATCACTTTCTCTTCTTTTTCGGATTGTAGCGTAATACATCGTTCATCACAGTTCCAAAATCTACTGGCTGACCCATTGGCTTTTTCAATTCCTCAATGGGTCGGTCAAGTATTGTCATATATTCTCTGTCCTTCTTTTTCTTGGGCTTCATATTCCTACTATTTGATTTTGGGTTACACGAGTGTTTGTATTGGCTATTGCCATATCAAATCTCACCTTGTTAGAAACGCTGCGAGTATTGTAGCGAAAGCAAAACTCATCAAAGTATCGTTGCATATATTTGCGGCTAACCCAATTATATATAGCATTGACAACACGCTTACAGAAATTGCCCCAAAATCCTTCTATGGAGTTTGTATAAGCGTCACCGACAACGTACAGACCTTTGCCGTGGTCAACCATTTTCGTAGTGTAAAGTTTACGCACTAAGTCATAGTTAAGTACATGACAAAAATTTGAAAACATCGAATTTTGGGGTATAAGTCGGACGC
>CAJTTA010000046.1 GCA_910579305.1 uncultured Muribaculaceae bacterium | reverse complement strand
TCGAGCCATACTTTATTGCGCTATTTGAGTTTTATCGGACAGCAATAATTATCAATATATTGAATTGCAAAGTTACCAGTATAGCGCCAGTATAGCAGGGCATACGCATCTTATTTAGCATACGTTCTTGCGTGGATTGGAAGAATTTAGTACTTTTGTGTTCGTAATTATTATATCGTATATTTTTATGTTTAGGATCTTTTCTTTTGTATCTGTTCTGCTATTTTGTTTTGGAATTGTCGGCGCCAATAGCTTTTCTGAGCGTGAGATGCTTGTTGTGGCGGCCGATGGGGTAGAGATGGGTGCCACGCTTACATTGCCGGATAATGGGAACTTATGTAAGGCTGCTATTGTGTTGGCCACCGGAAGTGGCACGCAGAATCGAGATGAGGAGATTATGGGTAAGCGACCTTTCAAGACTATTGCCGAGTTCCTTTCGGATAACGGATATGCGGTATTGAGGGTGGATGACCGAGGTTATGCTAATCCAAAGGATGCGGCTGGCGCCACGGAGGATACATATTCGGCTGATGTCGCTTCGGCTGTTGCATTGATGGATTCGATTTTCCCTGATATGAAGATAGGTATCATAGGTCATTCTTCGGGTGGAGGATATGCTATACGTAATGCGGCGCATAATTCCACAGTAGATTTTATTGTCACGCTTGCGGCTCCGGCATGGAGCGGGGATTCAGTTGTAATGTCGCAGTCGAGAGCCATGGCTGTGGCTATGACTGGAAGATGGGATGCCGAGCCATTGCAGAGGAAGATCCTTGATGTGGCCAAGTCTCAGGCTTCCGATATGGCTGCACGTACGCTCCTGTCGATGACTTTGGGTGAGGCATTGGGAGAAATGTCACAGTTGCCGCAGGTTCAGAAGCAGATCTTTGCGCAGATTGATGGAGTTATGTCGCCGTGGTACAGATCGATGCTCAGGTATGATCCCGCCGATGACATACGGCTGATCAAAGTTCCGTTTCTGGCTTTGAATGGCAGTAAGGACACGCAAGTGCTTCCCGGCAATCTCGCCACAATAAAGGAGGTTAATCCGCAAGTTACGGTGAGGGAGATCGAGGGGCATAACCATTTGTTCCAGCCTTGTTCCACTGGCCTTGTTCAGGAGTATGCGTCTTTGCCTGGAGATATCAGCGCCACTACACTCAGGATTATTCTTGAATGGCTTGACAGGATGGTCAATCAATGATTCTGCGCTAAGAGCTTTAGAATTGCAATGTAAGGCGTGCGTTAATCTGGCGGCGTGTAAGATAGTTTGGCACGGCATATTGTATTCCGTTGACATCGGTCACCCAATAATATGAGCTTACATTGCTGATGTCGAATAGGTTGAAGACATCAATGCCTACGGTTATGTTTTTGAAGTATTTCAGAAACCCGGAAGAAACAGGTGTCTGGTCGGGCGCTCCGAGAATCTGATAGCTCAATCCTATATCCACGCGTTTATAGGCCGGTGCGCGGAACCATGAAACGTTTCTCTTTATGCGTGGAGCCACCATGGTCAGTCCGTCGGAGAATATGCCTCTCAGGGAGAATTTCAGCTTGGGGAATTTCGGGAAATAGTCTGTAAAGAAAAGAGAGAAAGCATACCGTTGATCGGATGGCAGAGGGCACTTTACTCCTTCCAGGTCTTGTTGTGTCTTCATGAGCGAGAAGGAGATCCATGAATCAGAGCTGGCTACGAATTGACCGTAAAGTTTCAGATCCAGCCCCATTATGTATCCCTTGGAGTCATTGACGCCGGAGTATTGCACCTTCAGATTGTCGTATTCATAGCTTATGAGATTAGCGAGATTCTTGTAATATGCTTCAGCCGAGATCTTGAAGGGCCGGTTCATGCTTCTGAAGTTGTAGTCCGTTCCGATTAGTATCTGTATAGATCGTGGCGACTTGATGTCTTTATTGAGAGTCACGGTGGAGTTGCCGAGTTCATCGGTGACAGCCATACGATACTCTTTATAAAAGGGACTTTGGTAGTGCATGCCAAGGGCAAGACGGAATGCCCATCGGTTGGAGGCGGCAGGGGAGAAAGAAAGATTCACGCGAGGTGATATCAGGAATTCTTTATTGAAATTCCAGTAAGAGAAGCGCAGTCCGCCATTGATTGAGAAGAATCCGGCGGTATTCTCAAAATAGACGGCATCTTCTGCATAGAATGCCACTCTCGTAGAGTTGAGATCCTGATGTGATGCAAGATTATATATGAGATGCACCCCTTCGGGCGCGGTGGGCAGTGAATATCCGGCGGAGTCGCGCCATTCCCATTCGCGTGTTCGGTCGTAGAATTTCTCGCTTTGCAGCAGAATGCCGTAGCTCAGGTGATTGTTCTTTATCACAGTATTGCCCTTGAGAGTGGCCATGAATACCGAAGCCTTGAGCCTGTTGCGGGAATGTTCCATATATTTCCCTACGCCGAGTTCTCCGCCTATTGCGCTGCCGCCATTTCCTCCGGAAGTCCCGGCCTGGTCAAGCCAGTATTCACCCGATATGTCGTAACTTACAAGTTCATTGGTGAGAAATCCGGAGAGTCCGAGAGTAAAATCGGTTGCCTTGGAGAGACGGTAGTTAAGATTAAGCGCACCAAGGTATGTCTCAAATTTATCTTTTTCCTCACCATCGAAGTATACTTTGAATTGCTTGGCGTCGGAACTGGTGCCGAATGATGTCTCGCGGTCAGTAGGCTTGAAATTATAGTGATTCAGAGATATGTTTCCCAGGAAGTTTACTGAAAAACGTTTTGAGGGAGTCCAGATAATATTAGTCTGATAATCAAAATACTGAGGATCATATTCACCTTTTGTCTCAAGAGATGACAGCAGAGAGTTGTTCTTCTTGAATCGTAAACCGTGAAGTTGGGAGAATTTCCCGCTGTTAGTGCCAAGATAAGCTGATACTCCCATGAGAGATCCGGATATTCCAGCCTCGAAAGCCTCCGGTTGCCTATAGGTTATATCCAGTGCCGATGACATTTTGTCGGCATATCTGGCCGGGAATCCACCTGTGGAAAACTTGATGTTGCCCACCATGTCGGGATTGATGATACTCAGACCCTCCTGCTGGCCGGATCTTACGAGCTGAGGCCTATATATCTCGGCGCCGTTGATATATACCGAGTTTTCATCAAATGATCCTCCTCTTACGGAGTATTGTGAACTCATCTCATTGCTGGAGTTTACTCCGGCCATAGTTGTGAGCAGCGCTTCGACTGATCCCCCTGACACGTCTGGAGAAAGTTTCAGCGTTTCTTTGTCAAACTGCTGCATTCCCCCTGTGCTTGAGCGGAAGGCTGTGACCTCTACTTCCTGCAGCATTACATCATCAGGCTGAAGAGTGACATTGAGTGTCACTTCTCCCTTCGGCGAAATGAGATTGCGTCGCAAGTCCCGGAAGCCTATACAGCTGAATTGCATGGGGATAGTATCGGCTTGAGCTACTGTGAGCTTATAGGTTCCATTGAGCTCCGTAAAGCCTCCTATAGCAGTACCTGCAACTTTTACGGTAGCGAACTCCACCGGTTTCCCTTCGCGATCGGTGACCGTACCGCTTATCACCACATTCTCAGCTTTAATGGAAATGGCGACAAGAAGCAATATGACCGATATGATAGTTCTGATAAGTGTTTTCACGTAGATAGAACGTGAAAACACTCGTAATATTACAGCATTGCCTCAGAACTTCTGTAAGTGCCGGTAGAGTTGGTGCACGGGCAGTCCCATCACATTGTAGAAGCTGCCGCGGATGCTTTCTACAGCTACGGCTCCTATCCATTCCTGAATGCCATAGGAGCCGGCTTTGTCAAGCGGTATATACTTCTCCACATAGTATCGAGCCTCCATTGGGGTGATATGGCCGAACTTCACATGGCTTTCCACACTGAATGTCTCCTGTCTTTCTGATGTGGTGATGGCTACGCCTGTCACCACGAGATGCTCTTTCCCGGATAAGTGAAGCAGCATATTCAAGGCGGCATCGGGGTTATCTGGTTTGCCAATTACTTCATTGCCAAGGATTACTACCGTGTCGGCAGTTATTATCATCTCATTGCCGGTTATAAGCTCGGCATATGCCTCAGCTTTCAGCCGGGCGAGATATTCCGGTATTTCAGTAGGCCTGAGGGAAGGAGGAAACCTCTCTTCGATATCAATGGCAGGAGCCTGGGAGTAAGGCACATCAAGCATGGCGAGCAATTCTTTTCTGCGAGGAGACTTGCTCGCCAACATAATGTTATATTTGTCTAGATTATGTAGCATATTGATTTGTGGGTATCAAAGGGTTACCATCCAAAGGCATCATTGTCACTCATCCACTTGCCATGAGCCTTCAACACTTGCTCTATTATGTCACGTCCTACACCGTATCCTCCCGTGAATCTGGAAATATAGCGACATGTAGATCTCACTTCCGAAGCCGCATCATATGGACAGCATGACAGCCCCACATAGCGAAGTACACGGAGATCCGGAATGTCATCACCCACATATGCCACCTCTTCTGGCTTTAAGTCATGTTTTGCCATCCACTCTTTGAGAACCGGCAATTTATGAGACGCACCCATGTAAATATCCTGTATTCCGAGAGAGGAGAATCTTACTTTTACGCCATGAGTGTTGCCTCCGGTGATGATTGAAAGATGAAGACCGCATTTCACTGCCAGTTGTAAGGCATAGCCATCCTTGATGCTGACCATGCGAAGGGGCTCTCCCTCGGAGGAAAGTGGAATTGTGAAAGGAGAAAGCACTCCATCCACGTCAAAAGCAATCGCCTTGATTTGCTTTAAGTCATAATTGATGCTACTCATAGTTGTCGGAGCTTTAAGTCATTGTGCGGAATAAATGCGCGTTATAGGGCCGGATGTGTATTAGTTCTTGACGCTTAGGTAAGTAACCGGTGAATTATATCGGGTCACGTCCGCTTTGAGAGAGTATGTAATTGCCTAAATTGCGATAGATCTCCTGAAAGGGAGTGTCTTGCAGCATGAGCAGATGATTGAGCATTACGCCTGTATCTCCCCGAGATGCCGGGCCGGTCTGAGCCTGTGTCGGGGACATGCGTGTGATTTTGGCAGCTGTCGTTTTTATGAGGGGCATCAATACATCAATTGACAGATCACCCTGTTGCAACAATGCATCAGCTATGCACCATAGACCGTTGACATAGTTACATGCAAATACGGAGGCTATATGTAATAATCGGCGGCGCTCGGAATCGGCCGGATATATATGCCGGGAGAATAACGAGGCTACATCTGAGAGCAATGCAGCCGAATCATTGTCGCTGCCTTCGATAAATACGGGAATCTCAGAGTAGTCGATGTCGGCGCCTTTGGTGAATGTCTGCAATGGATAAAGCACGCCTATCCGGTCGAAATAAGGTGAGAGCACACGCATGTCGACACTACCGGCTGTGTGTGCCACGACTCCCTTCACTTTAGGCATCTGTGCCGCCACCTGTGGTATGGCATCATCGTTCACAGCAATAATATATAGATCGGAGTCAAGAGGTAGGTCTTCAAGCGTGCGCGAGGAAATGTTATATAGTTCATCAGTTGTTCCGGCAAGAGCCACACAAAGATGAGAGGCAACGTTTCCGGTGCCGATGACGGTGATATTGAAATGTTTGCTCATCGCTGCAAATTTAACAAAATTTTTCGAATATCAGAGGGCGTAGCTGCATTTAAAATCTGAGGCAATAAGGAAGCAGGGTGGATCTCCATAACGTTATGCAGGCAATTCATTGCCGGGAATAAAAGTGAACTCGCGCTGATATGTATGCCATAGTGCGAGGGCTACATGTCCCATCGTAGTGCGCAGATTTATTTCCACACAAGGATTTATCAGTCCGTTGCTGTCAATGAGCATGTCTACGCCGAATGGGCCGGAATATCTGCTTGCTATTACCTCGCTCAATATGTTGCCCATCACTTCGACCTGTTTCAGTAAATAGTCTTTCTCTGTGTGCTTTGTTAATGAGTCAATAATAGTTGCCTGGTCGGCAACGCAATTGCCGGCATAGTGTCCCGCTTCATCAGTGGCGAATAAGGAAAATCCGAGCAGATTCACGTTGCCGTCGCAGGCCTGCCATTCTGTTGCAAAATCCATAGTTTTATTCCACCACGGCTCTACAATTACATGCCCTTGAGCTCTCAGCACATCAGATATACGCATGCTTATCTGTTCCGCGCTTTTATCCTTGGTAAAGAAGACACCTCTTCCGGAGCTGCTCCATGGCGATTTTATCACAGCGCCTTCATGCCACATTGTGGAGAATGCCACTGCTTCATCGAGATTGGAAAAACACCGAGGGATGCGTTCTGTGAAAAATTGGCGGTCATAGCTATGCTTATTGCAGACTTGTTGCCATATTTCAACCGCAGTGCGCCTGGAAGCAAGATTGCGCATATTATCCATCATTTCCGCAGAGGGTAACGATGAGCCTGCATAACCGGCATTGTTAAGCATTGATACGAGCGCTCGATTCCATCCCCAAGGATTAAAGGGGGCAGTTCTGCCCCTGAGGTCATTTTTTGTAATAATCCTGAGGCTGCGAGATGATATAAGATTATAGTATGGCAGTGCCTTGGCTTCGTTAATATCACAGCAATGAGGCAAGAGGATAGCGCTGCCTTCATTAGCGTACAGTGCAGGAAGCAGGGCCAGTCGTTGTTCGAACAGCATTATGGCCTTGCGCGGAGTAAATGTTGCGCCATTGTGAGCCAGTGCTATTTCGGTGCTTGGATTAAATAGATATATAGCAGTATTGTCGGTCACACTTTTTGAAAGTAGAAATCTGTCTTTATCTCCAGTCTGTGCGGAGGATAAAGACAGATTCCGTATGATGTCGTATGTCAATTACTTGAGGCGTAGAGTCTGACCGGGATGTACAGGATCAGTCTCTTTCAGATTATTGAGAGAGAGCAATGTGCGTAGAGCCATACCGTTGGCGCGTGCAATGCCGTGAAGCGTGTCGCCGCTTTTCACAATGTAGCTGGTAGTGTTTTTGGCAGCTACGGTATAAGATTTTCCAGAAGCCGGTTGGGTATATGTGCTCTTTGAGAAGGCATATGTTGTGCCATAGGTGCGGCGGTTAGGAATATCGACAATTGCCTGAGGATTTATGGCATAGCCCATATAGCGGGTCTCCCAGTGCAGATGCGGGCCAGTGCTGCGGCCAGTGCTGCCGCCGAGAGCTATGGGGTCGCCTGCACGCACGGTCTGATTGGGTTTTACCAGGAACTTGTTAAGATGACCGTATACGGTCTCAAGGCCATTGGTGTGACGCAATATCACGTAATTGCCATATCCCTTTGCCTCGTAATTGGTAAGGCGCACTTTGCCGTCGAAAGCCGCATAGATTGTATCATTGCTGCGGATACCTATGTCTACACCCTTGTGCATTCGCTTGAAACGTGCTCGGTAGCCATATGGCGATGTCACCCTGGTTGACTTAGTAGGCATCGCAAAGTTTCGGATGTCAATAATTGCGGCATTAGGCACTTGAGCCTCGGTAAAAGGATTTACCTTGCGGCTGTTCCAGCCCTCTGTATAAATGTCGATTTCCGGCTCTTCATCCTGGCCGAAGTCAATGAATTCAGCCTGCTTTCGGAGGGTTACTTGTTCTGCGGGAGCGGATTGCTTGGCAATAAGCTTCTTATGTGCCGCTGCGTGCGGATTTTGGGCCAATATAACTGCTGTAGAACAGGCAGTGAGGAGAGTTGCGGCCAGTATATTTTTTAAATTCATCATAATCATAAAGGATTAATCCTTCATTTCATCTGCAGAATAAAGGAAAGAGGCGTTAGCCGGCTTGTAATCGAATATTTCTCCGGGATTGAAGAAACGTCTGATTTCGATCTGAGCATTTTCCACAGAGTCGGAGGCATGGATTATGTTTGCTTGTCCGCTCATGCAGAGATCGCCACGGAGAGTGCCCGGTTCTGCGTTGCGGCCATTAGTCACGCCTACCATTTTTCGGAACACGGCCACTACGTCAACCCCTTCAAGGCACATCACTACTACCGGAGTGGCAGTCATGCTTTCTACGATGGATGGGAAGAACGGACGGTCAACCAGATGAGCATAATGCTCCTTCAAGATATTCTCATCAAGCTGCATCATCTTCAAGCCGGTAACAATAAGACCTTTGCGCTCAATGCGTGAGAGTATTTCGCCCATGAGTCCGCGGGCTATTGCCGATGGCTTGAGGATTACGAGTGTCTGTTCCATATGTTCTTAAGGATTTTTATTTCCGAGATAAATTAATGTATGATTTTTTTTTGCCGCAAGGAATGTTAAAGTTTTTAAGATTTTACCTTCGGCTTCTACAAAACTATGAATTTCTCTTGAAGCTGCCAAAATTTTCAGCCCTAAAAAACCTGAATTTTTTTTTCGTTGCGTTAATCGGGGCTTTCAATGCTTTAGTAGATAAAGAGTTTGGAGGATTTTATGTTGTACAACATATTTTTGAACCTTTGCACATTGTCTATCCGTATGTGCATAAAAGAATTTGCATGAGTGTTAAAAATATTTAAAGCACAGCTATGTATTCTTGCTTCAAGAAGTTATGTTGTTTGCCCGTGCGATTGAACTTTCCTGCAAGGGCTGTTGTATATTTACTATATTTCAGCGTGTGTCTGAAGCAGGATTGAACAGTCGCCGCTGCTTTATTTAATATTATTATATCAAAACATATTCTCAGTCTCTACTTTTTATATTCAGTATGCCTATGTTATTCCCCCTTCTTCATATTGCAGTCGACCATGGAGCGACAGGCTCTTTCAGCCCGGAAATCAAGCTTCCTCATATAGCTAACGAAAGCACGCATTTCATTGCGGGATTAATCATGGATATAGTAAAATTCATCACACACATTTTCGGCCTTTCAGAAGATGAGAACGTAATAAGTCTGCTTTATGTAATATTAGTGGTCGTGATCGCCTTTTTGATAGGTGCCGCCATAAAGTGGGTGGTGATAGGAATAGTAAGATACGTTACCCGACGCCATCCATTTTCCTTCATGATGCTCCTTACTAAAGACCGCTTCTTTACCAAGCTTACACGCATAATACCACCGGTAATGGTTTTGTTGCTCATGCAATTTGCTCTTACTACTGATTCGGCAGGCATTCATTGGTTTGAGAAGTTGCTTGGCATATATATAGTATGCTGTGTGGCTCTTGCCTTAAGCACACTTATCAATGTAATATGGCAACGGATAGATTCGCGTGAGAACAAAAAGCATCTTCCATTGAAAGGCATAGCGCAAGTGGCAAGGGTGATAGTGTGGTTTATAGCTATAATAATAGTTTTAGGTATCTTCGTAGATAAGTCGCCGGCTGCACTACTTGCCGGTCTCGGAGCATTTGCCGCCGTGCTCATGCTGATATTTAAAGACCCTATTCTCGGGGTTGTGGCCGGGGTGCAACTCGCCGAAAACGACATGCTGCGTGTGGGTGACTGGATTAAAGTGGATGGTACTACGGCCAATGGCACTGTGACAGAAGTCACCCTCACTTCGGTAAAAGTCCTTAATTGGGATAAGACCACTACCACGTTGCCGCCATATTCACTTGTATCGGGATCGTTTCAGAACTATCGTTCCATGCAGGAGAGTAATACAAGACGCATATGCCGCACATATATGGTGGATGCCGACACGGTTAAGATCCTGTCGCCTGCAATGCTTGAGAAGCTGAAGTCTATTCCGTTTATGCAAGAATATATTACCCGTAAATCAGAGCAGAAAGCTGCCGGCAAAGAGGAGCCGGTCAATAATGCGGCAGGTCTTGCCGATGGCACAATTGATACCAATCTCGGCCTGTTTCGTGCTTATGTAAAAATGTATCTTGACTCATCGCCTTATATATCGCACGATGATACCTGCTTTGTAAATACGCTACAGCAGACTTCTGCGGGAATACCATTTCAGATATATTGCTTTACGAATACGTCGGCCTGGATTCCATATGAAGGCATTCAGTCAGCACTTTTCGAGCATATAGCCGGGGCACTCCCTATGTTTGACCTTTATGTGTTTGAGGAAGCCTCGGGAAGAGATGAGATCAATAATGGCGTGCTTGAAGCAGGAGGCAATCCTGTTAAACTGTGTGGTCTGCCATTTCCCTTTGATGCCTCCGATGCAACCCCTGATGATGCAGCCGTAAGAGGTTCATCCGATGTATGAAGCCTATATCTTTATTTTAATCGCGGTTAAATTAGGTTATTATATAGAAATTGTCTAACTTTGTGGGAAATAATGACTCCCGGGAGCATACTATTATTGAAAATAGCATGTTAGGTTCTTGAAAATCAATTGTTAACATCAAATCTAAATAACCTATCGCAATGAGTAAACCTTACGTATTGGGTATCGATATAGGAGGTACCAACACCGTGTTCGGCATTGTCGACGCACGCGGTCATGTCGTGTCATCTGACAGCATTAAGACTCGCAAGCACTCTAATTTTGATGACTATGTAGATGAGCTCCACACTGAAGTGATGCGTCTGCTCAAGCTGAACGATGCCGAAGACAAGATCCAGGGTATCGGCATAGGAGCACCCAATGCTAATTATTATACCGGCATGATTGACAATGGCGTCAACCTGCCATGGGGCAATAATATCGCTCTTGCCGAGAAGGTGAGCCGTGCGTTCAACGGAGTGCCTGTGGCCGTGACCAACGATGCCAATGCTGCTGCCATAGGAGAAATGACCTATGGAGCGGCACGAGGAATGAAAGACTTTATCATGATTACTCTCGGCACTGGTGTAGGTTCAGGTATTGTCATCAACGGCCAGGTGGTCTATGGCCATGATGGCTTTGCCGGAGAGCTCGGCCATGTGATAATAAAGCGCAATAACGGACGTATATGCGGATGCGGCCGCACAGGTTGCCTGGAGGCATATTGCTCCGCTACAGGCGTGGCTCGCACGGCACGTGAATTCTTGGAAATACGCACGGATCCATCTACTCTGCGTGATATTGACATCGACACCATAACGAGCAAGGACGTATATGACGCTGCCATGGCCGGCGACAAGCTTGCCAAGGAAATCTTCGAATACACCGGAAAGATTCTCGGCGAGGCGTTTGCCGACATGGTCGCTTTCTCAAGCCCGCAGGCAATAATCCTTTTCGGTGGATTGTCGAAGAGCGGAGACCTGCTCATGCGTCCTCTTGTAGATGCCATGAATGCGAGCGTGATGCCCATCTTCCGCGGTAAGACCAAAGTCATCCTTTCCGAACTTAAGGAAAGCGATGCAGCGGTGCTTGGAGCTTCGGCTCTTGGCTGGGAAGCAAAATATCGTGCAGAGACTTCCGCTCCCGCTCCTGCCGTAGTCATGCCTGCTGCAGAAGCACCTGTAGGTGAGTTATCATGATATAGACATATAAAATGACATAGAAAGCCGGAAGCATGAATGATTCTCATTGCTTCCGGCTTTCTATTGTGTGTAAAAAAAAGCGGGAAGTCCGACTGTTACAGCCGGACTTCCCTGATATTACAGGCTGATTTAGTGGCGATTATTCATCTTCTTCCTGCTCGGCATAGGCCTTCAGGAGCTTCTCCTGCACATCTCCGGGCACAAGCTCATAGGAGCTGAAATCCATGATAAATGAACTGCGTCCGCCAGAGATTGAACTCAGAGTAGTGGAGTAACTGCTCATTTCCTTGAGAGGCACTTTGGCTTTTAGCTTCTCGATGCCATTGTCACTCTCCATACCCATGATTATGGCACGGCGTCCCTGCAGGTCGCTCATCACATCACCCATGACGTCGGCCGGCGTGAGCACTTCCACATCATAGACGGGTTCAAGAATCTTAGGCCCGGCATTGCGGAATGCCTCGCTGAAAGCATGACGTCCTGCAAGACGGAAAGAAATCTCATTGGAGTCTACAGGATGCATCTTGCCATCGTATATCATTACGCGCACATCGCGAGCGTATGATCCTGTGAGAGGTCCCTGCTCCATGCGATCCATGAGGCCTTTTACAATAGCCGGGATGAAGCGTGCATCAATCGCACCGCCCACAATGCAGTTGTATACCACGAGCTTGCCACCCCATTCAAGAGGTATTTCCTGCTTGTCACGCACGTTGAGCTTGAATTCCTGATTGCCGAAACGATAGGTGTCAGGCTCCGGCATACCCTCGGCGTAGGGCTCTACGATGAGATGCACTTCGCCAAACTGGCCGCTGCCGCCTGATTGTTTCTTGTGTCGGTAATCCGCGCGTGCGGCCTTTGTAATAGTCTCACGGTAGGGTATTCTGGGTTCGTGATATTCTATGGGAAGCTTTTCATTGTTCTCGATACGCCATTTGAGCGTGCGGAGATGGAATTCGCCCTGTCCGCTCACTATGAGCTGCTTCAACTCTTTGCTCTGCTCTACGACCCATGTGGGATCCTCTTCACGCATACGGGTGAGAATGCCGCTGAGTTTCTCTGAGTCTGCTTCATTGACAGGCTTGATGGCACGCTGATACTTGGGTTTCGGGTATTTTATGAAGTCAAACTGATAGTCACACCCTTTTTCATTAAGCGTATTGCCGGTGCGCACATCCTTTAGCTTCACTGATGCGCCTATGTCTCCGGCGGCCAGCGATTCCACCGGGGTGCGTAACTGTCCGCACACGGAGAAAATCTGAGCGAAGCGCTCTTTACTGCCGCGATTGACATTCTCAAGATCGGCGCCTGCTTTCAGCGTGCCGCTCATTACTTTGAAGTAGCTGACTTCTCCTATATGAGGCTCTACAGATGTCTTGAAGACAAAAATACTCACGGGGCCGTCGGCATCAGGTTTCACCTCTTCATCGCTGATAGTGCGTGGAGCCGGCATGTCATCTACAAATGGACATACGTTACCCAGGAATTCCATCATTCGGCGCACCCCCATATCCTTGGCAGCGCTCACGCAGAACACAGGCAGGATGGAGCGATCGATAAGGCCGAGGCGGATGCCGTTGCGCATTTCATCTTCTGTGAGATGGCCTTCCTCAAAGTATTTATCCATCAGAGTCTCGTCATTTTCAGCCGCAGCCTCCACAAGAGCATTGTGCAGCTCGTTGGCACGTTCCATCTGATCTTCCGGAATTTCGCTTATGACAGGCACACCTCCGTCAGGCCCCCACTCATATTTCTTCATGAGCAGAACGTCGATCATGGAATGGAACCCCGGGCCACATTCCAGCGGATATTGTATCACCACAACTTTGTTGCCATAGTGTTCGCGAAGACTTTCAAGGGCATTGTCGTAGTCAGCCTTTTCAGCATCGAGCTGATTCATTGCGAAAAGCACGGGCTTCTTAAGCTTTGCTGTGGTGCGGAAGATGTTCTGAGTGCCTACCTCCACTCCATACTGTGCGTCAAGCACTATGATCCCGGTGTCGGCTACACCGAGAGCCGTATAGGCGTTGCCTACAAAATCATCAGAACCCGGACAGTCTATTACATTGAGTTTCTTATTAAGGAATTCCGCATGGAATACGGTAGAGAATACTGAATACCCATACTCTTTTTCCACAGGGAAATAATCACATACAGTATTGCCTGCCTCTACAGTGCCACGGCGTTTTATCACTCCACACTCGAGAAGCATTGCTTCAGCAAGTGTGGTTTTTCCCGAGCCTTTGCTTCCAAGCAAGGCTATGTTTTTGATTTCATTAGTTTTGTAGAGCTTCATAAGGTATGATTTTAACGGTTAAGTTATTACGGTCTTGAAAATTTGTCGCAATTTAGCATAAAATATTCACATAGCGGATAAAAAATTGTATGTTAGAAAACATATTTTTCTCTTTTCTTAACATAATTCCCGTGACACAGGTATTTATACCTATAATAAAATAGAAAAAAATCACCACCAATTGAAATTATTTTAGTAATTTTGCGCCGTATAATGTTCCCCGCAATCTGCGGGGGTTAATTTAATTTACCTGTACAATGAGAAAAAATATCGTAGCCGGTAACTGGAAAATGAACACCACCGTGCAGGAGGGCATAGCTCTCGCCGGTGAAGTGATGGATGCTCTTAAGAACACACCTCATAACTGTGATGTGGTGATATGCACACCGTTCACACACTTGATGCCCGTTGCCGGTATTATCGATCAGAATATTCTTGGCCTCGGAGCTGAAAACTGCGCCGATCACACAAGTGGTGCATATACAGGAGAAGTGAGCGCACAGATGGTGGCTTCTACCGGTGCCAATTATGTGATACTCGGCCATAGCGAGCGTCGTCAGTACTATGGAGAGACCAATGAGACACTGCAGTCAAAGACGCGCCTGGCTCTTGATAATAACCTCACACCTATTTTCTGCGTGGGAGAAGTGCTGGAAGAGCGTGAAAACGGCACATTCAACGAAGTGGTAAAGGGGCAGGTGGAAGCCCTTTTCGGCCTCAGTGCTGCCGAGTTCTCAAAAATTGTGATAGCTTACGAACCTGTGTGGGCTATAGGCACCGGCAAGACTGCGACCGCTGAGCAGGCTCAGGATATGCATGCCCACATACGCAGTGTGATTGCAGCCAAATATGGCAGCGAAGTGGCTGACAACACTTCCATACTATATGGCGGATCATGCAAGCCCGGCAATGCCCGCGAGCTTTTTGCCAAGCCCGATGTGGATGGTGGCCTCATAGGCGGAGCAGCTCTGAAAGCTGCCGACTTTATGGGTATTGTAGCAGCCTTTGATTAAGAGAATTCAGCCGCGTCATTCAGGCGGATTTATCCGGATCCTCAAGAATGACGCGGCCCATACTCCTTGACAGCGACACGGCATCTGCCGTGAAAATCATACGATGAAGCATATCATACATATCATCCTAACTCTTATTCTTCTAATACCTCTCTCTGCCCGTGCGCAGTCGCCGGAAGCCGAATCCCGCAATATAGTAGAGCGTATAGAGGAAGAGAGCAACGGCAATATCATTATAGATATTCCCGATGATATTCTCAAGGATATCTTTGAGCGTCCCGAGCAGCGCACCCAGGCTCCCGGAGCCAGGCGAGGTGCCGGCAAGCAGGAACGTGTGACCAATCAGGGTTTCCGCATTCAGATTTTCGGCGATGGTAGGAATCAGGCCACGTTGCGCAGCCGCGCCACCGCGCGCGCCAATGCCGTATGTGCCCGATTCCCAAAGTATCGCGGTCATGTCTACTCATTCTCCAAAGCGCCTAACTGGTATACGCGTATAGGAAATTTCAAGACACGTCAAGAGGCAGAAGCTGCTCTTGGAGAGTTGAAACGCGCATTTCCTGCATTTGCCTCCGAAATGCGCATAGTGAAAAGTAACATAGTTCCTACGAGATAATTATGAGCAGAAAAGAAACGCATGATCCGGCCCTTGTAGCAGAAATTGCCGCTCATTATCGCGAAATCCTGCGTCTGATAGGAGAGGATCCGGCCAGAGAAGGCCTTGTGAAGACACCTGAACGGGCTGCCAAGGCATTGCTGGATGCGACGTGTGGCTATCATGCCGATGTAAAGTCGATGTCTCAGAAAGCCATATTCGAACATGAAGGTTCCGGAATGGTGATGGTGAGAGGAATAGAAATTTACAGCCTTTGCGAGCATCATATTTTGCCATTCTTCGGAACAGTTACAATAGCTTATATACCTGACGGCAAAATAATAGGTCTGTCCAAGCTTGGGCGCATAGCAGATGCCTTTGCCCGCAGACTTCAGGTGCAGGAGCGTCTTACCCGGCAGTTATGTGATTTCCTTACAGAAGCTATTCCAAACAAGGGTGTGATTGTCTCATGCGCTGCCCGCCACCTGTGTATGCAGATGAGGGGAGTGGAAAAGCAGCTTTCCGAAACACGTACACTTGAGTATTCCGGTGAATTTGCATCCCGGCCGGAACTGCGCATGGAATTTCTCAATCTCGCATCAAAGGGTTGATAAGGATTCCGATTGCTTCAATGATGAATATACGCTTGAATCCACTGAGGTTTAAGCGTTTTTTATTAGATGACTCCATAAACGTTCCGTACAGCCGTCTGCGACCGCTGGAAACCATCACAAAATCTATAAACGCGAGTGGAAAAGGCGCGTGAGTTTGCCCCCTTCGGGCCCGTGGGATTTGACCCCACGGG
>CAJTTA010000045.1:14798-17039 GCA_910579305.1 uncultured Muribaculaceae bacterium | reverse complement strand
TCTTTATTTGATGATTTCTAAACTAACGCGATTTTTATCGCACCAGTAGTAATCTTGAAACAATGGTGTTTTCAAGTCTCCGTCCTTGGCGGACAACATGTGAACGACAATATTCAGACCAAAACCATCAGAAAGTATAAACGTATAATTGTAATATGTGCGGAATAGTTGGATATATAGGCGAAGGGAACGCTTACAACGTCCTCATCGGAGGACTCCATCGTCTGGAATACAGAGGGTATGACAGTGCGGGAATAGCACTCGTTGACGACAACGGCAAGCTCAACATATACAAGACGCTCGGCAAAGTGCAGGCTCTTGAGAATTTCTGCAAGGACAAGAACGTTGAGGCGCGCGTAGGAATAGCCCATACGCGCTGGGCCACGCACGGGGAGCCTTCCGACTGCAACGCCCATCCGCATTACAGCGAAGACGGCAATCTCGCGCTTGTGCACAACGGAACCATAGAGAACTACAAGGTGCTTAAGGATGCGCTTGTGGAGCATGGGCGCACGTTCCATTCCGATACAGATACCGAGGTGCTTGTCCAGCTTATAGAGTACATCAGGGTGCAGAATGACTGTTCTCTTCTCGATGCGGTGCGTGAGGCCCTGAAGCAGGTCGTGGGCGCATATGCGATAGCGGTGATAGAGAAGGATAACCCTGACTGCATCATCGCAGCGCGGAAAAGCTCTCCGTTGGTGGTGGGAGTGGGCGACGGCGAGTTCTATCTCGCTTCTGACGCGTCTCCGTTTGTGGAATTCACTGACAATGTGGTCTACATCAAGGATGAGGAGATAGCCCTCATCCGTCGCGGCGAGCCGCTTAAGCTGCTTTCGTTCGACAATAAGGAGAACGAGATTGACGTCAAGAAGCTCGAGATGTCGATTTCCCAGCTTGAGAAGGGCGGCTATCCGCATTTCATGCTCAAGGAGATATTTGAACAGCCGTCCACGCTTCTGGACTGTATACGGGGGCGTGTGGTGGACAAGGGCCGGTTCGTTACGCTCAACGGAGTCAACGACAACAGTGAGACTTTCATCAATGCCAAGCGCATAGTGATAGTGGCTTGCGGCACGTCGTGGCATTCGGCTCTGATAGGTAAGTACCTCATTCAGGACATGTGCAAGATTCCGGTGGTGGTGGAATATGCCAGCGAATTCCGCTATTCCAACCCCGTGATTACGCATGAGGACATAGTGATAGCCATTTCGCAAAGCGGCGAAACCGCCGACACGCTTGCGGCCATAAAGATAGCCCGGGGGATGGGGGCGTTCGTCTACGGCATAAGCAATGTGGTCGGCTCGTCGATTCCGCGTGAGACCCATAGCGGCACCTATATCCATGTGGGGCCGGAAATAGGCGTGGCATCCACAAAGGCTTTCACCGGGCAGGTGATGGTGCTGACTCTTCTGGCGATGACCATAGCCGGACTCAAGAAGACTCTCGAGCCCCGTTATGCTGAGAAGCTCGGCGAATGGATCCTTAAGCTTCCCGCGCTTGTGGAGAAGGTGATTGAGCTGGCACCCGACATAGAGCGTCTGTCGCTCATTTACACCTATGCGCGCAATTTCCTTTATCTCGGACGCGGCTATAGCTATCCGGTGGCCCTAGAGGGTGCTTTGAAGCTCAAGGAAATCTCCTATATCCACGCCGAGGGTTATCCTGCGGCAGAGATGAAGCATGGTCCGATTGCGCTTGTTGACGCAGAGATGCCTTCGGTGATAGTCGCTCCCAAAGACCATCTATATGACAAGATAGTGAGCAACGTTCAGCAGGTGAAGGCGAGGGGAGGCAATATCATAGCCATAGTTACCGAAGGCGACACCACGATACGCAACATCGCCGACCATGTGCTTGAGGTGCCTGAGGTGCCGGAATGCCTCACGCCTATCATCACGAGCGTGCCGCTACAGCTTTTGTCGTATTACATAGCGATCAATAAAGGCAAGGACGTTGACATGCCTCGAAATCTTGCCAAGTCCGTTACTGTGGAATAAATGCGAACTGAAGCCGTTTTTTGCCCTATGAAGCCGTTTGTTTGGGGCGAAAACGGCTTCAGAAGCGGGCAAAAACTGTTTTTCTGAATTTTTTGTCCGGAAAATTTGGTGGAATCGAAAAGTATCTATAACTTTGCACTCGATTTCGGTCAGCAATGTCTCGACATCGCTTCCGAACGCTATCCCGATGCCTCTTTAGCTCAGTTGGCCAGAGCACGTGATTTGTAATCTCGGGGTCGTT
>CAJTTA010000045.1:0-14681 GCA_910579305.1 uncultured Muribaculaceae bacterium | reverse complement strand
CAGGGGTAGAGCACTTCCTTGGTAAGGAAGAGGTCGCGGGTTCAAATCCCGCCACCGGCTCCATTTTCTATCTTTCCTCAATCAAGCCGTTAATCATAAATCAAAAATAACATAGCAATCTTATGGCTAAAGAAAAATTCGAAAGAACCAAGCCGCACGTAAATATTGGTACTATCGGCCACGTTGACCATGGTAAAACCACTCTTACTGCTGCTATCACCAAGGTGCTTGCTGAGAAGGGTCTCTCAGAAGCTCGTTCATTCGACTCTATCGATAACGCTCCCGAGGAGAAGGAGCGTGGTATAACTATTAATACTGCACACGTTGAGTACGAGACTGCAAACCGTCACTACGCTCACGTGGACTGCCCGGGTCACGCTGACTATGTGAAGAACATGGTAACAGGTGCTGCTCAGATGGACGGCGCTATCATCGTAGTTGCTGCTACTGACGGTCCCATGCCTCAGACTCGTGAGCACATCCTTCTTGCTCGTCAGGTGAACGTTCCCCGTCTTGTTGTATTCATGAACAAGTGCGACATGGTGGACGACGCTGAGATGCTCGAGCTCGTTGAGATGGATATGCGTGATCTTCTCTCTCAGTATGATTACGATGGCGATGAGACTCCTATCATCCAGGGTTCTGCTCTCGGTGCTCTCAACGGTGAGGCACAGTGGGTTGACAAGGTTATGGAGCTCATGGAAGCTGTTGACAACTGGATTCCCCTGCCTCCCCGTGACGTAGACAAGCCCTTCCTGATGCCCGTAGAGGACGTGTTCTCTATCACCGGTCGTGGCACTGTTGCTACCGGTCGTATCGAGGCTGGTCGCGTAAAAGTGGGTGATGAGGTTCAGATTCTCGGTCTCGGCGCAGATAAGAAGTCTGTTGTTACCGGTGTTGAGATGTTCCGCAAGATCCTTGATGAGGGTGAAGCTGGCGATAACGTAGGTCTTCTCCTCCGTGGTATCGATAAGAACGAAATCAAGCGTGGTATGGTAATCTGCCATCCCGGCATGGTTAAGCCTCACGATCACTTCAAGGCTCAGGTATATATCCTGAAGAAGGAAGAGGGTGGCCGTCACACACCTTTCCACAATCACTATCGTCCTCAGTTCTACATCCGTACGCTCGACGTTACCGGTGAGATCACTCTCCCCGAAGGTGTAGAGATGGTGATGCCCGGTGACAATGTGGAGATCGACGTGAAGCTCATCACTCCCGTTGCTTGCGATCCCGGTCTGCGTTTCGCTATCCGTGAAGGTGGCCGCACTGTAGGTTCCGGTCAGATCACTAAGATCGTAGAAGACTAATTAGTCGCTTCCTGAAGCAGAGTTCCGATTCTATCGGGATGACAGGCTTCCTTGAAATAAAATATTAGGGGCTTATCGCCTTGCGCGATAAGCCCTCACACACGGGAATAGCTCAGTCGGTAGAGCACTGGTCTCCAAAACCAGGTGTCGGGAGTTCGAGCCTCTCTTCCCGTGCTAATTTTATCGAATAATATGAAACTATTTGGCGCTCTCAAGGCATCTTATGACGAACTTGTCTATAAGGTATCCTGGCCGACTCAAAAACAACTGATCAACAGTGCAGTGCTGGTGTTGATAGCTTCCATCATCATCGCCGCTTTTATATGGATTGTTGATGAGTTTTTTAATCTGTTGATGGAATTCATCTACGGACTCTCGTTTTAATCTTTAAAGTAGGTATCAATGGCTGAGAATAAGATGTGCTGGTACGTATTGCGTGCCATCTCCGGCAAGGAAGCCAAAGTGAAGGAAGTGCTTGATGCAGCAATCAAGAACGGAACTCTTGGCAAGTATGTGTCGCAGGTATTGATTCCCACTGAGAAGGTTTACACTAACCGCAGTGGCAAGCGCGTTCTTAAAGAGCGCACTCTCTACAGCGGTTACGTGTTCATAGAGGCTAATCTTCAGGGTGAGGCTGAATATGAACTGCGTAATACCACCAATGTAATAGACTTTCTGCGCGGAAGAGGCAAGGGCGCCAAGCCCGAAGTGATTTCCGAGCAGGATGTCAAGCGTATGTTGGGAAGAGCCGATGAGTTGCAGGAAGCTGAGCTTGCAGAAGGTGATTCATTCCTTGAAGGCGAGTCAGTGAAAGTGATATTCGGCCCTTTCAACGGTTTCTCAGGAGTAATCAAAGAGGTAAACAACGAGAAGAAAAAGCTCAAGGTGGAGGTCAAGATATTTGGCCGTGCCACTGATTTGGAGCTTGAGAGCACTCAGGTAGAGAGGGAGTGAAGCGGGTGTTGTTACGCCCCGTGTATCTCTCACGAGTTCAATACTTTTTTAAACAACAATCACAATGGCTAAAGAAATTGCTGGACAGATCAAATTGCAGATTAAGGGTGGTGCCGCCAATCCCTCGCCTCCGGTAGGCCCGGCGCTTGGTTCCAAGGGCATCAACATCATGGAATTCTGCAAGCAATTCAATGCCCGCACTCAGGACAAGGCAGGAAAAGTTCTGCCGGTTGTCATCACTTATTACACGGATAAGAGCTTTGACTTCATTGTCAAGACTCCTCCGGTGGCTGTGCAGCTTAAGGAGACCGCAAAGCTCAAGAGCGGTTCCGCTCAGCCTAATCGTAATAAGGTGGCAGAGATCACCTGGGAGCAGGTAAAGACTATTGCAGAAGACAAGATGCCTGATCTGAACTGTTTCACACTTGACGCGGCTATGCGCATGGTAGCCGGCACAGCCAGAAGCATGGGTATCACCGTAAAGGGCACATTCCCTGAATTAAACTAAATACTTCGATTGAAAATGAGTAAACTTACTAAGAATCAAAAGTTGGCTTTGTCGAAGATTGAAGCTGGGAAGGCCTACACGCTTGCCGAGGCTTGCGAGAAAGTAAAGGAAATCACCTTTACTAAATTCGACTCCTCGCTTGATATCGATGTACGTCTGGGTGTCGATCCCCGCAAGGCCAATCAGATGGTGCGTGGCGTGGTCTCTCTGCCTAACGGCACTGGCAAGCAGGTGCGTGTTCTCGTGCTCTGCAATCCTGATCAGGAAGAGGCTGCAAAGCAGGCAGGTGCCGACCATGTCGGTCTCGATGAATACATACAGAAAATCAAAGGTGGCTGGACTGACATTGATGTCATCATCACTCAGCCTGCCATCATGGGTAAGATAGGTGCGCTTGGCCGTATTCTCGGCCCCCGCGGCCTCATGCCTAACCCCAAGAGCGGCACTGTGACGCAGGACGTTGCCAAGGCTGTCAAGGAGGTTAAGCAGGGTAAGATTGACTTCAAGGTCGACAAGAATGGCATCGTGCATGCTTCCATCGGCAAGGTGAGCTTCACTCCCGAGCAGATGATGGGCAATGCCAAGGAGTTTATCAACACTCTGATAAAGCTCAAGCCGGCCACTGCCAAGGGCACTTACATCAGGAGCATTTATCTTTCAAGTACCATGAGCCCCGGCGTGAAAGTCGAGACTAAAGGTGTAACCGATTAACGCACATCCACACATGAAAAAGGAAGAAAAAGCTCAAGTTATAGAAATGATAGGCAATGCACTCAGTGAGTATTCCTGTGTGTACCTGACCCAGACTCAGGGTCTTGATGCCGAAAAGACAAGCGAGCTGCGTCGTGCCTGCTTCAAGGGCGATGTGAAGATGCTTTGTGTGAAGAACACCCTTCTCAAGGTGGCTTTTGAGCAGAGCGAGCTCGATTATTCCGGTCTTTACGATCTGCTTCACGGCGAGACTACTCTCCTTCTGAGCAATACCGGCAACGCTCCGGCAAAGCTCATCAAGGCTTTCCGCAAGAAAGATGAGACTCTCCCCATGCTCAAGGGAGCTTACGTAGAAGAGACTGCATATGTTGGCGAAGAGAATTTGGAGACCTTGGCCAATATCAAGAGCAAGAACGAACTTATCGCCGATGTTGTGGCTCTTCTTCAGTCACCGGCTAAGAACGTTATCAGCGCACTTCAGAGCGGTGCCGGTAAGATACACGGTATCCTTGAAACTCTCTCCAAAAAAGAAAATTAATCAAGAAATAAAATTAAAAAAACGATACAACAATGGCAGATTTGAAAGCTTTTGCAGATCAATTAGTTAACCTCACCGTAAAGGAAGTAAACGAACTTGCTCAGATCCTTAAGGACGAGTATGGCATCGAACCCGCAGCTGCTGCTGTAGCTGTAGCAGCAGGTCCCGCCGCAGGTGGCGAAGCAGCTGAAGAGAAGAGCAGCTTCGACGTTATCCTCAAGGCTGCCGGCGCAAGCAAGCTCGCTGTAGTGAAGCTCGTGAAGGAGCTCACCGGCCTCGGCCTCAAGGAGGCTAAGGAGCTCGTTGACAACGCTCCCAGCCCCATCAAGGAGGGTCTTGCCAAGGCTGACGCCGAGGGTCTCAAGAAGCAGCTCGAAGAGGCTGGCGCTGAGGTAGAACTCAAATAAGCATTATTCCATACACCGCAAAATCGGTTAAGAACACCTTCGGGTGGTCTTAACCTTTTTGCGTATTATTCTCTCCCAAGTATTAACAAAGTTTGTGAAGATTTTCGGTAATTTATGAAAATTTAACTTTGTTTCACTGTTGCTTGTGCGCGAAACGGGGTATTTTAATACTTGCCTTATTGGATATATGACTGGCATTCAGCTGCATATCGCGCGCAGTTATAGTTCTCTTCCTTCAATATCACTCTCCTTTTCCTCTTTCCCTCTCTTTTAAAATTTAATCAACAATAGACCAAATGTCCGCATCTCTTACTGAAAAGCCTCGCGTAAATTTTGGCACTACCAAGAATCCTCTGCCTTATCCGGATTTTCTTGAGATACAGTTGAAGTCGTTCAGAGACTTCTTACAGCTCGACACTCCGCCTGAAAATCGAAAGAATGAGGGTCTGTATAAGGTGTTTGCCGAGAATTTCCCTATTGCCGACACCCGCAATAATTTTGTGCTTGAGTTCCTCGATTATTATATAGATCCGCCGCGTTATTCCATAGATGAATGTCTTACCCGCGGCCTTACGTATTCTGTGCCTCTCAAGGCTAAGCTCAAGCTGTATTGCACGGATCCGGATCATGAGGATTTCGCGACTGTCATTCAGGATGTTTATCTCGGTCTGATACCTTACATGACTGAGCAGGGCACGTTTATCATCAATGGTGCGGAGCGTGTGGTGGTGAGTCAGCTTCATCGTTCTCCCGGTGTGTTCTTCGGACAGAGCACCCACGCCAATGGTACTAAGCTGTATTCTGCCCGTATCATTCCTTTCCGTGGCAGCTGGATCGAGTTTGCTACCGACATCAATAATGTGATGTATGCATATATCGACCGTAAGAAGAAGCTGCCTGTGACTACTCTTTTGCGTGCGATAGGGCTTGAGAGCGATAAGGACATTATCGAAATATTCGACCTCGCCGAGGAGGTGAAGGTGACTGAGAAGAATCTCAAAGCGGCTGTGGGTCGTCGTCTTGCAGCGCGTGTGCTTCATTCCTGGATCGAGGATTTTGTGGATGAGGATACGGGTGAGGTTGTCTCCATCGAGCGTAATGATGTGGCCGTAGAGCGTGAGACCGAGCTTACCGAGGAGGATATTCCCGCAATTCTCGAGAGCGGCACAAAGACTATTCTCCTTAAGAAGGATGGCGTGAGCTCTGTGGATTATTCTATTATTTTCAACACTCTTCAGAAGGATACTTCCAACTCAGAGAAGGAGGCCATACAGTATATTTACAGACAGCTGCGCAATGCGGAGCCGCCAGATGACGCTTCTGCTCGTGAGGTGATCCAGAATCTTTTCTTCTCGGAGAAGCGTTACGATTTAGGCGAGGTAGGACGTTTCCGTATCAACAAGAAGCTGAATCTTGACATTCCTATGGATGTGAAGGTGCTCACTCGTGAGGATATCATTTCCATAATCAAGTATCTCATTGAGCTTATCAATGCCAAGAGTGATGTGGATGATATCGACCATCTCTCGAATCGTCGTGTGCGCACTGTGGGCGAGCAGCTCTACAATCAGTTTGGTGTGGGCCTTGCGCGCATGAGCCGCACGATACGCGAGCGTATGAACGTGCGTGACAATGAGGTGTTCACTCCTATCGACCTGATTAATGCCAAGACAATATCGAGTGTAATCAATACCTTCTTCGGCACCAATGCACTCAGCCAGTTCATGGATCAGACCAATCCTCTGGCGGAAATCACCCACAAGCGCCGTATGTCGGCGCTGGGCCCCGGCGGTCTGAGCCGCGAGCGCGCGGGCTTTGAGGTGCGAGACGTGCACTATACGCATTACGGACGTCTGTGTCCCATCGAGACTCCTGAAGGCCCTAATATCGGTCTGATATCTTCATTGTGCGTATATGCCAAGATCAATGATCTCGGTTTCATAGAGACTCCTTACCGCAAGGTGGAGAATTCCCGGGTAGATCTCGACAATGAGGATGTGATTTATCTCACGGCTGAGAATGAAGAGGGTAAGCTCATTGCCCAGGGCAATGCTCCTCTGAATGATGACGGCACATTTATACGTAATAAGGTGAAGGCGCGTCAGGATGCCGACTTCCCGATAATCGCTCCCGAGCAGGTGGAGCTGATGGATGTGGCTCCTATTCAGATTGCCTCTATAGCTGCGTCGCTTATCCCCTTCCTTGAGCATGATGATGCTAACCGTGCTCTGATGGGATCCAACATGATGCGCCAGGCTGTGCCTCTGCTTCGTTCCGAGGCCCCAATTGTGGGCACGGGCATAGAGGAGCGCCTGATACGTGACTCACGCACTCAGATCATGGCTGAGGGCGACGGCACTATTGCTTATGTGGATGCCACTGAGATCCGCATTGATTATGATCGCACGGAGGATGAGGAGTATGTCTCTTTCGAACCCTCTCTTAAGGTATATAAGCTTCCGAAGTTCCGCCGCACCAACCAGGGCACCACGATTGACCTGCGTCCCATATGTGACAAGGGTCAGCGTGTGAAGAAAGGAGATATTCTCACCGAAGGTTATTCCACGGAGCGTGGCGAGCTTGCTCTGGGCCGCAATCTCAAGGTGGCGTTCATGCCTTGGAAGGGTTATAACTATGAGGATGCCATCGTGCTCAATGAGCGCATGGTGCGTGAGGATATTCTCACCAGTGTCCATGTGGATGAGTATACTCTTGATGTGCGTGAGACCAAGCGCGGCATGGAGGAACTCACCAGTGACATACCCAATGTGAGTGAGGATGCCACTAAGGATCTGGATGAACGCGGCATAATCCGTGTCGGAGCCTACGTGGTGCCAGGCGACATAATGATCGGTAAGATCACGCCTAAGGGAGAGAGCGATCCCACCCCTGAGGAAAAGCTGCTGCGTGCCATATTCGGAGACAAAGCCGGCGATGTGAAGGATGCCTCTCTCAAGGCAAGTCCCTCGCTGAAGGGTGTGGTGATAGGCACCAATCTGTTCTCTAAGGCGCAGAAGAAGAGCCGAGCCAAGACCAATGCCATTCTGCCTAAGCTTGATGAGGAGTATGAGGCTAAGCAGAAGTCCCTCAAGGCTATCTTGCTTGAAAAGCTCAACACGATCACCAAAGGAGTGATCAGTGCCGGTGTCAAGGACTTTATCGGCGTGGATATTGTGGCTAAGGGCCGGCCGTTTGACGACGTGAATTTTGCCACACTTGATTTCGAGACAGTTAATCTCTCCAAGTGGAGTGATGATGAGCGTGTCAACAGGATGGTGGCAGCTGTCATTACTAATTATCTGCGCAAGAGCAAGGAGATTGATTCCGAGTTGAGGCGCAAGAAGTTTGACATCACGATAGGTGATGAGTTGCCCTCGGGCATCCTGCAGATGGCCAAGGTGTATATAGCCAAGAAGCGCAAGATCGGCGTGGGAGACAAGATGGCAGGCCGTCACGGAAACAAGGGTATCGTGTCGCGCGTTGTGCGTCAGGAGGATATGCCGTTCCTTGAGGATGGCACTCCGGTTGATATAGTGCTTAACCCTCTGGGTGTGCCTTCACGTATGAACCTGGGTCAGATTTTTGAGACTGTGCTCGGATGGGCCGGCCGCGAGCTGGGCGAGAAGTTTGCCACGCCTATTTTCGACGGCGCCTCGCTTGATGACTTGAATGAATGGACTGACAAGGCTGGTATCCCCCGTTATGGCAAGACTTATCTGTATGACGGCGGCACGGGCGATCGTTTCGACCAGCCGGCCACAGTGGGTGTGATCTATATGCTTAAGCTCGGCCACATGGTGGAGGACAAGATGCATGCACGCTCCATAGGCCCTTACTCACTCATCACTCAGCAGCCTCTGGGCGGTAAGGCTCAGTTTGGCGGCCAGCGTTTCGGTGAGATGGAGGTGTGGGCGCTCGAGGCATTCGGCGCGGCTCATATTCTTCAGGAGATCCTAACTATCAAGAGTGATGACGTGACGGGCCGATCCAAGGCATATGAGGCTATAGTGAAGGGCGAACCTATGCCCACTCCGGGAATACCTGAGTCGCTCAATGTGCTTCTGCATGAGTTGCGCGGCCTGGGTCTGAGCATCTCGCTCGACTGATGCTGTGACTCTGACAGTGTCGTCGGGCTCCTTTAGGCAAAGAGTGTCGGGGCGCATGCAGCGAAATGCTTGCCAAGACACTTTTTGCAGCCCCAAGATTCCGTTATTTACATTTACTTCAATAGGAAAAACTATATATGGCTTTTAGAAGAGACAATAAAATAAAGACTAACTTCTCCAAGATCACCATAGGGCTTGCGTCGCCTGATGAGATCAAGGAGAAGAGCAGCGGCGAGGTGCTCAAGCCCGAAACCATCAACTATCGCACTTATAAGCCTGAGCGCGATGGCTTGTTCTGTGAGAAGATATTCGGCCCTGTGAAGGATTACGAGTGTCATTGCGGCAAGTATAAGCGCATCCGCTATAAGGGCATCGTGTGTGACCGTTGCGGTGTGGAGGTTACGGAGAAGAAGGTGCGCCGCGAGCGTATGGGCCACATCGAGCTGGTGGTGCCGGTGGCTCACATCTGGTATTTCCGTTCCTTGCCCAATAAGATAGGCTATCTTTTGGGTCTTCCCTCAAAGAAGCTTGATGCCGTGGTGTATTACGAGCGTTATATCGTGATCAATCCCGGCACAGTCGAGGGAGTGGAGAAGCTTGATCTTCTCAGTGAGGAGGATTATCTGAATATTGTGGATAACCTGAGTGAGGAGCAGTTCAATCTGCCAGACGATGATCCCAATAAGTTTGTGGCCAAGATGGGCGCTGAGGCGATATTCGATCTCTTGCACGACATAGATCTTGACGCACTCAGCTATGACTTGCGTCATAAGGCCAATACTGACGGCTCTCAGCAGCGCAAGACCGACGCCCTGAAGCGCCTTCAGGTGGTGGAGAGTTTCCGTGCGAGCCGCGGGCGCAACAAGCCTGAGTGGATGATACTCAAGACAGTGCCTGTGATTCCGCCTGAGCTGCGCCCGCTGGTGCCTCTTGACGGCGGCCGTTTCGCCACTTCCGACCTCAATGATCTGTATCGCCGTGTCATTATCCGCAATAACCGTCTCAAGCGTCTGATAGAGATTCAGGCTCCCGAGGTTATTCTGCGCAATGAGAAGCGTCTGCTTCAGGAGGCGGTGGATTCTCTGCTCGACAATTCCCGCAAGTCATCGGCAGTGAAGAGTGATGTCAACCGTCCGCTCAAGTCTCTTTCCGATTCGCTGAAGGGCAAGCAGGGCCGTTTCCGTCAGAATCTTCTGGGTAAGCGTGTGGATTATTCCGCGCGTTCGGTGATCGTGGTAGGCCCTGAGCTCAAGATGCATGAGTGCGGTATCCCCAAGCTCATGGCGGCGGAGCTCTACAAGCCGTTTATCATCCGCAAGCTCATAGAGCGCGGAGTGGTGAAGACAGTGAAGAGCGCCAAGAAGATCGTAGACCGCAAGGAGCCTGTAGTGTGGGATATTCTGGAGCATGTCATGAAGGGACATCCGGTGTTGCTCAACCGTGCTCCGACTCTGCACCGTCTCGGTATCCAGGCTTTCCAGCCGAAGATGATCGAGGGCAAGGCAATCCAGCTTCATCCTCTTGCCTGCACCGCATTCAATGCCGACTTCGACGGCGACCAGATGGCTGTGCATCTTCCTCTCGGCAACGAAGCCGTGCTTGAGGCTCAGATGCTGATGCTCGGTGCCCATAATATACTCAATCCGGCCAATGGCGCCCCCATCACTGTGCCTTCTCAGGACATGGTGCTCGGACTTTATTATATCACGAAGCTCCGTAAGGGAGACAAGGGCGAGGGCACAGTGTTCTATGGCCCGGAAGAGGCCGAGATCGCTTATAATGAGGGTCGTGTCACGCTCCATGCACCCGTGACCATCATGGTCGACGATGTGAATGAGGAAGGCAAGGCCGTGAAGGTGCTGAAGAAGGAGACCTCGGTAGGCCGCATCCTCTTCAACCAGTTTGTGCCCAAGGAGATAGGCTACGTCAATGAGATTATCTCAAAGAAGAGCCTGCGCACTATCATAGGCAAGGTCATCAAGACCTGCGGTGTGACGCGTTCCGCCCAATTCCTTGATGACATCAAGAACCTTGGCTACCGCATGGCATTCCGCGGCGGCCTGTCGTTCAACCTCGGCGATGTGATTATCCCTGAGGAGAAGGCAGAGTATGTGGCCGATGGTAACGCTCAGGTGGAGGAAGTGCTCCAGAACTATCAGATGGGTCTTATCACCAACGGCGAGCGCTATAATCAGATCATTGATATCTGGACACATGTCAACGCGCGTCTGGCCGATACGCTCATGAAGCAGATGAAGGAAGACCAGCAGGGCTTCAATTCCGTATATATGATGCTTGACTCGGGTGCCCGAGGCAGTAAAGACCAGATCCGTCAGCTCTCCGGCATGCGTGGACTTATGGCGAAGCCGCAGAAGGCCGGTGCCGAGGGTGGCCAGATCATCGAGAACCCCATTCTTGCGAACTTTAAGGAGGGCCTCTCTGTGCTTGAGTACTTTATCTCTACGCACGGTGCCCGTAAGGGTCTTGCGGACACTGCATTGAAGACGGCAGACGCAGGTTATCTCACGCGTCGTCTTGTAGACGTGGCTCACGATGTGATCATCAATGAGGAGGACTGCGGCACTCTGCGTGGACTTGTGTGCACGGAAATCAAGAATAATGAGGAGGTCGTGGCCACACTCTCAGAGCGTATCCTCGGCCGAGTGAGCGTGCATGATGTGGTGAATCCTCTCACCGGCGAAATCATAGTGCATGCCGGCGAAGAGATAAGCGACATCGCCGCCGAGAAGATCGAGGCCTCTCCCATAGAGCAGGTGGAGATACGCTCTGTGCTCACTTGCGAGAGCAAGAAGGGTGTATGTGCCAAGTGCTATGGCCGCAATCTCTCCAACCACCGCATGGTGCAGAAGGGTGAGGCTGTGGGTGTGATAGCCGCTCAGTCCATCGGCGAGCCGGGCACTCAGCTCACTCTGCGTACATTCCACGTGGGTGGTGTGGCCGGTAACGTGGCTGCCGTGAAGGATGTGACTTCCCGCTATGACGGTCGCCTGGAGATAGATGAGCTCCGCACTATCAAAGACACCGAGGGTCATGACATCGTAGTGGGCCGCATGGCTGAGATGCGTATTCTCGAGCCCAACAGCGGCATGGTGCTTACGAATGCCAATATTCCCTATGGCGCAACTCTCTATTTCTCCAATGGCGACATGGTGAAGAAGGGCGACATGATATGTGAATGGGACCCCTTCAATGCCGTGATAGTCAATGAAGAGGCCGGTAGAGTGCGTTTTGAGAACGTGGAAGAGGGTGTGACCTATCGTGTGGAATCGGACGAGGCAACAGGCCTGCGCGAGAAGATCATGATAGAGAGCAAAGACCGCACCAAGGCGCCCGAGGCTCAACTCGTGGGGGCCGACGGAACGATCATGCGCACCTACACGCTGCCCGTGGGCGCTCACCTTCTTATCGAAGATGGCGAGGAGCTGAAGCCCGGTCAGGTGATAGTGAAGATTCCGCGTGCTGCAGGTTCTGCGGGTGATATCACGGGCGGTCTGCCGCGTGTCACCGAGCTGTTTGAGGCCCGTAATCCGAGTAACCCCGCCATTGTGAGTGAGATCGACGGTGAGGTGAAGTTTGGCAAGATCAAGCGTGGTAACCGTGAGATTTCCGTCACTTCCAAGCTCGGTGAGGAGAAGAAGTATCTTGTGCCTCTCAGCAAGCAGATACTCGTGCAGGAGAATGACTATGTGCGTGCAGGCACCTCGCTTTCCGACGGTGCTGTCACCCCGAGTGACATTCTGAATATCATGGGCCCCACTGCCGTGCAGGAATATATAGTCAATGAGGTGCAGGATGTGTATCGCATGCAGGGTGTTAAGATCAACGACAAGCACTTTGAGGTAATCGTGCGTCAGATGATGCGCAAGGTGAGCATCCTGGATCCGGGTGACACTCGCTTCCTCGAGCAGCAGATTGTGGACAAGCTCGACTTCATGGAGGAGAATGACCGCATCTGGGGCAAGAAGGTGATTGTGGATGCCGGCGACAGCACCACGGTCTTCCCGGGTCAGATCATCACCCAGCGCAAGCTCCGCGATGAGAATTCCGCGCTGAAGCGCAAGGATCTTAAGGAGATTGTTGTGCGCGATGCCGTGCCTGCCACTTCGGAGCAGATTCTGCAGGGTATAACCCGTGCGGCACTTCAGACGAAGAGCTTCATCTCTGCCGCATCTTTCCAGGAGACTACGAAGGTGCTCAACGAGGCTGCCATCAATGGCAAGACCGACACTCTGGAGGGCATGAAGGAGAATGTGATATGCGGTCACTTGATTCCTGCCGGCACTGGCTTGCGTGAGTATGACAAGCTTATCGTGGCGAGCAGGGAGGATTACGCCGGAATGCTCGACAAGGCGAGCAAGATGCCCAAGGATGGCGTCGAGGCTATCGAGGTCGTGGCCGATGAGGTGAATTGACTGATATAATTATATAGCGTATTGCGGGCCGGAAGGATATATGCTCTTCCGGCCCGCAATCGTTACAGCTGCATCAAAGGTTTCCTGCGGCTTGCGCGGCTAAGCCCCCTTCAAGGAATTTAAACGCACTATCGACAAATAAATCGCGAGGCGACACGGTATAGATACATGCCGTGTCGCCTCGCGATTTATTTGTCAGCTGCTTTTATTTCTTGTGGAGGATGTAAGTGCGCAGCGGGGCGGCTATGCCGTGCAGACGGCCACCTTTCACCTTGAATTCCTTGCCGTACACCACATCGCGGTATGTGCCTGCGGGAAGGCCGGTGGGGAGATCCACAAAGCCGGCTACGGTGGAGATGTTGGCGATGGCCGCGCCTTTCTTGCCACGGTTCACGAGCAGAATGTGACCGTCGGCACTCATCTGAATATCTTCTTTCTGTCCCTTCATGTCACGGCGGAAGTGATTGACGGCCGCCACTTCGGGATGGAAGAATTCATCGTTGCCGCGTGCTCCGGCTATGTTGTCGCCCCAGTAATTTTCGCGTGAGGAGTTCATGGGGCGGCTGAAGAAGAGGGGCACGCCATTCTGGCGGGCGGTGAGGAAAACCCATCCTGTGCGTATCACGTCATCGCTGAGGGAGGCGCTTTCATGTGCGTTGCAATATGTGTCATGGCTTTCCACCCAGGTGGTGAGATACTCGGGAGCGGCTTCGTGGCCCCAGTTTATGAGATCGATGCCTGCTGCCGACTGTTTTTCAAGGGCTTCGCGCAGGTGATAGCCGTAGCCTGATGCCGTCTGTCCGAAGTAGTCGGCATATTCTGCTTCGGGCACATTGCGATCCTGGAGAACTTCGCCGTATACGAAGAGGTCATCGTAGGGCACAGCGAGTTTCACTCCCTTCACGGCCTTGCGGCCAGTGGCCACGTCCCAGAAGTCGTTTTCTTTCACTCCGGATGCCGCGTCGACGGGGTCGGAGTGGACACCTATGTGCTTGGCTGTGTCGTAGCGGAAGCCGCGCACGCCGAGGCTCAGGAGGTCGTTCACATAGTTCATGTAGTAACGCTGGAAGTCAGGGTTCTCAGTGTTGACGTCCGGCAGTCCGCCCGATCCCCAAAGTGTGCACTGGAGACGGTCGTTGTAGTCCTTCACAGGCTGCAGGCCTGCTGAGTGGTAGAGCTTGTCGCGTCCGCCCACGGCCTTTACCATGGCGTCGCTCACGAGATCTACGTCGAAAGCAGTGTGATTGGGAAGCACGTCGACTATCACTCTCACGTCATACTTGGCGGCGGAGTCGAGCATCGCTTTGAGCTCATCGCGTGTGCCCACGATATCGTTGCCTATAGTCCAGTCGGTGGGCTGATAGTAATGATACCAGTTACCCTCCTTGGCGGTAGGGTCGAAGAGTTTCTTGTTGCCCCCTTCGGGAGTGAGGCAGGCTTGTGCCGGAGAGGTCTGCACCATGGTGAAGCCTGCATCGGCTATGCGCTGCATATTGCGGGCTATCTCGGGGAAGTTCCAGCTCCATGCATGGAGTATCACATCTTCATTGGTGGCCGCTAGGTCGTGATGAGTACGGTCTTTCGCTCCGGCGCCCGTCACAGCGAGGAGGGCGAGGGCAAGGGGAGCCAATTGTCTTTTCATGTTGTAAGAATTTTATAGTTACAATGATTCGGTAAAAATTACCGAAGTAGTTGAAAGTTAAGTTAATATATC
>CAJTTA010000044.1 GCA_910579305.1 uncultured Muribaculaceae bacterium | reverse complement strand
TGTTTGTAGAAGATGAGGAAGACCTGACGCTGATTGTCGCCGACACTCTGCGCGGGCAAGGCTATGACGTTATCACGGCTGTTGACGGCATAGAAGGAATTGGCAAATTCAAATCCGAAGGAGCCGATATTGTGGTAGCGGATGTCATGATGCCCAAAATGGATGGGTTCACCATGGCGAAGATGATCAGGAAATTGTCACCGACAGTGCCATTGCTTTTCCTCACCGCAAAAAGCACAATAGATGATGTAGAGCAGGGGTTTGAGATTGGAGCCAACGATTACCTGAAAAAGCCGTTTGAACTCCGCGAGCTGATTGTACGGATAAAAGCTCTGTTACGGAGATATGGCGTCAATCGCACAGAAGACATCCGGTTTGCGATAGGTGCCTATACATTTAATGTGACTACCCAGACTTTATCATTAGGGGATAAAGAATCAGAGTTGTCTCATTTTGAAGCCAAGATACTTGAACGCCTGGCAACCAATATCGGCAAGACTGTCGATGCCTCGGAACTGATGATTGCTGTATGGCAGCGCGATGAACAAAGCAACCGAAACTCCCTGCATGGCTACATCCACAAACTCCGCCGAGCATTGCGCCATGATCCCTCAATCTCAATCATCAATCAGCGTGGCTTCGGCTACATGCTGACTCTAAAGCCAAGATAATGATGAAACGTATTGTTTGTCTTATATTCTATATATATTCACTATGTTGTTTCGCACAGACAGAGCATATTGATTCCGTCATTCGTGTACAGGATATGGATATTTACTCAGCTATACCCACCAATCCAATCGGTCTCACAGGGAAAGGTATTTTACTGAATTATTATAATCCGTCGTTCAGATATAATTCTGAATTTGATCCATTGCTTAACTATAATATAGAGCGATATCTCGACTTGAAGGTTCCGAAATTGTCTTTCATACCCAGGCAAGCCTCAATCTTCCCATGGAAAGGCGGAGAACTAATTGCATCAGTATGGACGGCGGCCTATCCCGGACTTATGCAAATCGACACTGGCTCAATTGGTATATATCAAAGAGTCGGAAGTTTTACATTTCGCGCATGTGGAGTTGTCAACAAGTACGGATATTTCCAAGGCTTGCATACACAGTATGGATTAAACGGAAGCGTGACTTATCAAATCAATCCGAAAATATCAGTCACAGCCTTTGGTACATATTATTTTGGTGTACCACCCGTAATAGGAGACGGTCTTCCTATGACACCGGCTATGGTGGGCTGCTATGGCACATCTAAAGTAGGAGGCCACATCAATTATGATGCGGGGGCAGGGTTTGGTGTATTGGTCGGCGGTCAGGCAGTACAACAAGTGGGCACTCAAAGATATGAGTCCGAACCGATTGTGACTCCTTATATAAAAGTGGGAAGGGGAAAGAAAAAAGTAGCCATCGGACTTCCGGTCGGTCAGATCCTGCATGGCCTACTAAAACGATAGCTATGGGCTTGCAGTTTAGTCTTTATCTTTTCGCCAATATATGGATCACTTAAATGCAAAATGCCGAAACGTCAAGGTTCCGGCATGAGGTATTATATAAGGTATCAATCGGTTAAAACAATGGACTGTACAAAACGAATGAGAGAAGAAGCAGCCGGGCCGAGAAGCCCTTAGATGAAGGATGTGTTTTAATGGTATTAGATCCAAGGTCCATATCTATCAACTTTTGGAGGGTGCCCGATTCACATCGGGTAAAATATCCTTATGATAGCATGTCCATTAAAAATAGCAGTTTCCAAGTTTCCCGTGGTATTAGTTTCAAAGATAGAGTTTAGTTTACGCAAATATTGATATGGATCATCAACAGAGCCAAACTCTCTTTGCCACGGCTGTCTTCTTGCAGACCTCTGCAGGGAGGCCCGGTATCTCTCGCTTGTGATTACGGTGCAAAGGTAAGGCTTTCTGTCGGACCCACCAAATTATTTGGCAATTATTTCATGACAATTTGCTATCTTTTCAGGTTTCGCCCTCGGATTTTCAGAATAGTTGCCCTGCAAATATGCTTTATAACATGTTTTGGTGACAATGTGATATTTTTACAACTTTTGCGGGATATCCGAATCAACACATGTCTCTACTCCGAAGGCCCACTCCTGCCCTTGATATTAACCTGTAGAGATGGATTTCCGGATTATCTCAGCCGATGCCGGGAGCGCTTTCTTGCGAACAGCCCCGGGGCGACTTGGCTGAAATAATCCGGAAATCCATCTCTGCAATAAAAGGCATTGAAATTCCGACTCAATCTGAGAAGCTGTTAAACCCAAAAACAACCTCTTTGCAGAATCCCAACGTCAGGGACGTATCTCATCAATGGAGATAATGCCGTGAATCAAGGCATATATAGTAAGTCCGGCAGGAGAATGGATATCGAGCTTGGCACAGATATTACGGCGGTGTGTGGTCACGGTATGAACCGACACACACAGGCGGTCGGCGATCTGCTTGTTGCCGAGTCCATGCGCTATGGCCGCCACGATCTCCTTTTCTCTTGGAGTGAGGGTCTGCGTGTCCCCTTCAACAGCTGCGGCAGATGCTGCCGCATGTCCGGGCTCAAGATTATCCTCTATCCCACGCACGGCCGGCACAAGAAGCATATCCTCAACCCGGGCATGCGCCGCAATCTCATTTCCGCAATTGATGATGTCGAGCAAGACGGAATTCAATAGATCTGCACGCGACGGGGTGTCGCCATGATAATGGCATACGAAGATTTCCTTAAGCTCCCGCAGTTTGGAGTCCATAGGGCGATGACCTGTGGAAAAGCTTTCAATAGAGAACCCCGGCACGGCACGGCCCTCTATCATGGTGCCTACCGGCACAAATATTTCCCGCTCTTCTTCAGTCATATGGCGGTCTACCTCCACCACAAAATCATCATAAAACTTGAGGATCATCATCGAGAGCTCGCCGGACCCCTCTCCGCTGATAGCCTCAATAAGATCACGACGCACTCGTGGCAGAGCAAAATTCAGAAAATATCGGTGAGAATTGCGCAGATAGCCCAGCAGCGTGGGCAATGAGATCTCTTCGGCAGCAGCATTGGGAAGATGCCCTGTGAGAATCGAGATTACGGCCAGAAATGTGGTGCAGTCCACATCGGCCTCACGACAGACGTTTTCCACACTTTTGTCACCAAAACCAAGAGGTATGCCAAACCGGCTCAGTGTGGTGAGCAGATCGGGATGGGAGGCAAGAATGCCGCGCAAAGACTGGGTCGGAGTATATGTTCCTGAATTCATATTGCAAAATTACCTGTTTTCGCGCGCGCGCGAAATACCCTATATTAAGTAAATTTATCCCTTGCGCCCTGAGGTGAGTAGTTCGCTAAGACGAGTGGCGAGACACTCTGCCACTTGCCGGAGAGACGGGGGCTCCACTGCATCTTCAAGCTCACGATGAAGCGTGGTCACTCCTTTGTCTACAAAGCCACATGGATTGATCGCATGAAAGGGTTCCAGTGGATTGCACACACACAAAGCCAGTCCGTGCATGGTCACACCACGGCTCACTTTCACCCCGATGGCACACACCTTGCGCTCACGTGATGAACCTTTGCCTATCCACACTCCCGTGGCGCCTTCCACCCTTTCGCCTCTCACACCCCAATGCGACAGAGTGTCTATCACAGCCTGTTCAAGAATATCCACATATGCCTTCACGCCAAGCTTCAGAGCATGCAGCGAGACTATAGGATAGACCACAAGCTGCCCGGGGCCATGATATGTTATATCGCCGCCCCGGTCTATACGGATGCACTCCACCCCATCAGGCAGATGAAGCATATTTTCGGCATGGCCGTGACGGCCCAGAGTATACACAGGCTTATGCTCTGTGCACACAATGAGCGGCTCTCCCGCCCCATCTATAAGAGACTGCTGCCACTCGCGCTGTCTCTCCCACATGGAACGATAATCCGTGTCCCATTCATATATTATCTTCATGTCTTGCCGATCCATGCTTATTTTACTGCACATGCTTCTCCGCATGATAGCTGCTGCGCACCATTGGCGAGCTTTCCACATGCATGAATCCCTTGCTTCGTGCTATCTCTCCGAGACGCTCGAATTCCTCCGGCTCCACATATTCCTGCACCGGCCAGTGATTGCGTGTGGGCTGGAGGTACTGTCCGATGGTTATCACATGGCATCCGGCCTCGCGCAGATCATCCATGGTGGCTATGATCTCATCTTCAGTCTCGCCCAGTCCGAGCATTATGCCGCTCTTGGTGCGCACGCCGCAGGAAGCCAGATAGCGTATCACCTCCAGAGAACATTCATATGTAGCCACGCTTCGCACCTGAGGCGTGAGACGACGCACAGTCTCCATGTTATGGGATATCACCTCCGGCTTCTCGGCAATAATAAGGTCAAGCAGATCCTTTCGGCCGCGCATATCAGGAATAAGTGTCTCTATAGTAGTACCCGGGCTCAGTTCATGGATACGCCTCACCATTGCAGCCCAGTGGCCCGCACCGTAATCAGGCAGATCATCACGGTCTACGGATGTGAGCACCACGTGCTTCAGCCCCAGCTCCTTCACCGAAGTGGCGATATGCTCTATCTCAGCCGGGTCAAGAGGAGCCGGACGCCCGGTAGCCACATTGCAGAAGCGGCAAGCGCGGGTACACACATTGCCCCCTATCATAAAGGTTGCCGTGCCGCGACTCCAGCACTCTCCCCTGTTAGGACACATTCCTGAGGAGCATATCGTGTGTATGTGCCGGTCATTAAGTAGCCCCACGACTTGCTCGGCCTTGAAGCCGCGCGGGAGCTTTATTTTAAGCCATGAAGGCTTATGCCGAAAATCAGCTTTCATATCATGTAATTATTGTGTTTAAACATGTCTTGGATTCAAGGCGACACTCAATCCATGCGGTCGCGATAATCCTCATATGTGAAGCGCCGCAGACATTCCAGAGATCCATCCATGCGTGAGAGCCATATTGAAGGATGCTGTATGCCGTTGAACATGTGGGTCTTCACCGTAGTATAATGGTTCATATCCTCAAGAGTGAGTCGGTCGCCGGGCTGCAATGTACGCTCAAAGCGCCAGTCGCCTGTGAAGTCGCCACTGAGACAGGAATTGCCGCCAAGGCGATAAATATGGCCATGCGACGCATCATCAGGCAGAGCTTCGGTGATAGCCGGCTTATAGGGCATTTCCAGGCAGTCCGGCATATGGCATGCAAAAGAGGCATCGATAATGGCCGTCTTCACGCCCTGATTCTCCACGACATCCATCACTTCGGTCACCAGGTCGCCGGTGCGCCACGTGAAGGCGCTCCCCGGCTCCAGAATCACATGCAGATGCGGATGCCTCTCTTTGAAAGCACGAAGCAGGGAAATCAAGTGATACGTGTCATATCCCTTTTTGGTCATGAGATGTCCACCTCCCATGTTGACCCATTCCACTCCGGCGAGCAGATGGGCGAACTGCTCTTCGAAAGCGGCAAGCACCTTCTCCAGATCATGACTTGAGCTTTCGCACAAGGCATGAAAATGCAGCCCCTTTATGCCGGAAGGAAGCGAAGGGCCTATCATGTCGGCCGTCATGCCGAAGCGACTCCCGGGCAGACAAGGATTATATATATCCGTGTCTATGACCGAGCACTGCGGATTCACCCGCAATCCGGCCGAGACCTCTTGACCGGGATGGGCCGAATTATATTCATCTATAAGTGCACTGAAGCGCCGGAACTGTTGAAGGGAATTAAAAGTGATGTGGCTGCACCCTGCAAGAAATTTCGGGAATGTCTCGGGGGTGTACACAGGGCAATAGGCATGCACTTCTCCCTTGAGATAATCAAGCGATAGCTGCATTTCATTAAGAGATGATGCAGTGGAGGAGATGCCGTATTCACGAAATATCGGGAATGTCTTCCACAAAGCGTTGGCCTTGAAAGCCATTATGATCTGAGCGCCCGACTCCCGGGCCACTTCCGTGATGAGTGAGAGATTGCGCCGCAACCGCTCTTCATATACGATATAATAAGGAGTAGGTATCATTCTAAGGGGGTAATTGAGGCAAAACGCAGAATGATGCGTTTTGATCCGAAATCATCAAAATCTATCACCATGGCAGTGTCGGCGCCTTTGCCTTCTATAAGGCGTATGGTGCCGGAGCCAAAACGGGTATGGCTTATGCGCATGCCCTCGGCAAAGCCGGCAGCCCGCTCGGCTGTAGCCTTGTCTACGGCAGGCGATGCCTTCCGCGCACGCGAATTGGAACGCAGCCTGGGGCTGTATTCATCAGGACGGGAAGAGGCAGCAGTCCTTGAATCCTTATATGAGGCGGAAATCGAAGTCTTATGGCCGGATGGGAAAGAAGCTTCGGGGAAGCCGCTTCCGAATGAGGATGAATTCTCAAGCTCCATGTATTTCATGTCGATGTCACGCAGGAATCGGGAAGGGCGCGGAAATGTGGGCTGCCCGTTGCGGTGTCGCATCTGAGAGGCATAAGTTATGGTGCAATGTTCCTTGGCACGGGTAATGGCCACATATAGCAGACGCCTCTCCTCCTCCACATCCTCCAGGCTATCCATAGCCATGCCTGAAGGTATCAGCTCCTCTTCAGCTCCTACTATGAAGACATTCTTGAACTCCAGGCCTTTGGCCGCATGCATTGTCATGAGCGTCACCTTGGGCTCATCGTCATCGGACGCGTCCTTGGTGTCCTGATCCGTGGCAAGAGAGACCTCGCTGAGGAAAGCGCCCATACCCATATCCTCCTCCCCCATGGCCTGGCGTATCTGGATAAATTCCCGTATGCCGTTGCGCAGCTCCTGAAGATTCTCCGATCGGGAAATAGCCTCGGGAGTGGTGTCATGCATCAGAGAGGAAAGCATTCCGGTGCGAGTGTAGATTAAAGAAGCGAGCTCATCGGCCGATGAGCCGTCTGCATTGTCGGCAATAAACTCCTTTATCATGTCGGCAAAGGCTGATAGCTTACGCATCGTGCCGGCATTTACCGCGAGTCCCGAAGCCTCGGGCTCGCATATCACCTGCCACATGCTCAGGCCACGCTCTATGGCAGTGGCCGTCACTTTCTTCATGGTCGTGGCGCCTATGCCTCTGGCAGGATAGTTGATCACTCGCATCAAGGCCTCGTCATCATCAGGATTCAAGGAAAGACGGAAGTAGCATATGGCATCCTTCACCTCCTTGCGCTGATAGAACGAAAGCCCGCCATAAATGCGATAAGGTATCGAGCGCTTGCGGAGCGCCTCTTCAAGAAGTCGGCTCTGGGCATTAGTGCGATAGAGTATGGCATAGTCATCAAAGCTGTCATGGCGCGACAGGCGAGTGCCGCTTATAAGCCCTGCCACGAGAGCCGCCTCATCCAGGTCGGAATATGCACTTATCACCTTGACTGGGGTGCCGCGCTCATTTTCAGAGAACACATTCTTGGGAATCTGATTACGGTTATGGCGTATGAGCGAGCCGGCGGCATTGATTATATTCTGTGTAGAGCGATAATTTCGCTCAAGCTTGAATATGTGCAGGTCAGGATAATGCCGCTCAAGGCCAAGTATATTGGCTATGTTGGCTCCGCGGAATGAGTAAATGCTCTGCGCGTCATCGCCCACCACACAGAGATTTCGTGTGAGACGCGACAGCTGCGAGATTATGAGATGCTGGGCAAAATTGGTATCCTGATATTCATCCACAAGAATATACCGGAAATACTCCTGATAGTGTCTGAGCACTTCGGGATGATCACGCAGCAGCACATTCATGTAAAAGAGTATGTCATCGAAGTCCATGGCCTGCGCCAGGCGGCAACGCTCGACATACAGCTTGTAGATACGGCCGGTGAGCGGACGCGAGCAGGCCGCATCCCTCTTCATGTAGTCGGGATCAGCAAGATATTGGTCGGCCGACACAAGCGCGTTCTTGGCTCCTGATATCACCGAGGCTATCGTGCCCGGTTTGTATACCTTCGCATCAAGATTGAGATCCTTTATTATCGTGTTGACAAGAGCCTTTGTGTCGGCTGCGTCATAGATTGTGAAATCACGACGGAATCCGAGCATATCGGCATGATTGCGGAGAATGTGCAGAAACACCGAGTGGAATGTGCCCATCCACAAGCGTGATGCGACTTTGTCTCCCACTACGGAGCTTATGCGCTCCTTCATCTCTCTGGCCGCCTTATTGGTAAAGGTGAGCGCCATTATGCGCCATGGCTCATAGCCATTAGCCAGAAGATGCACTATCTTATAGGTGAGCACACGGGTCTTGCCCGACCCGGCTCCTGCTATGACCAGGGCAGGCCCGTCGAGATATTCCACGGCAGCACGCTGCTGCTCATTGAGTGTGGAAAGATATTCGGGCATATGCGTGGAATTCTTCTCCATTTACGATTGTCCTTGCGAAAGATGAATCATTGCGAAATCAGGTATTTCCGGCAGGAAATGATAGGTGGCGGCGGCATAGTCCATGCGACAGCAGAAGTGCTGCAGCCCGTTGCTCACCACAAGATAGCGGGCATGGAGCACCATGTTGTATCGTGCTATCTGGTCGAACACATCCTGAGTGATCCTCACCTCCGGGGCCTTGTATTCCACTATCATGAAGTGCGACCCGTCACGATCGAACACTACAGTGTCGCACCTGCGGCGAGTACCGTTCACATCAAGAGCCACCTCATTGTTCATGAGTGAGGGGGGATAGTGAAGATCATGTGTAAGCCAGGCCGTGAATCGCTGTCTCACATACTCCTCCGGGGTAAGAGCCACATACTTTCCGCGCAAATCATCGCGGATGCGAAGGCTCTCCCCCACTCTCATTATCTTCACCGGGAAGTCAGGGATATTCAAGTGCGGCAGAACGGTCATGGCTTCTGATCATATTCTGAATCGAAAATGGAATTCAGCACATGTGCCAGGCGCAAACCTCCTTTCAGGAACTGTTGCTCTACAACCGGAGCCCACTTCGCTATATAGTCATATGATATGACTGTGCCTTCGGGAGTGGCGTCATATACTTCCGTGGCGAGTCCGTAGGTCTCACGTCCCCATGAAGAAAAATCGCCTTCCGTAAGAGTGCGCAGCATGGCTGGCGATGCAGCATCAATCTGATCCGACCATTCCGTATAGCTCCATTTATGCGCGGCTTCCGGCAGATAAGAATCCCAGACGGAATGAAGATTCGTGTCTCGATCGAAGAATGACACCTTGCGGCCGTTGCCGCCACGGTCATTGCGACGCCCCATGTGAAGCGGCTGATGCAGATCTCCCATCAGGTGCACGATCATCTTGAGGGCGAGCGTACTCTGCTTTTCATCAAGATTGCCGGAGGCGAGATTCCTGCGCAGGTCGGTGAGCGCCGTCACTATGTCGCCCCCCTGATACATGGGCGCATTGTCATAGGTCTCTCCCGGATCTATATTCTTGTAATGCCAGCTCTTGGTGTAGGTATATTCCGGAGTGTGTGATGCATTGTCAAGCCAATTGCTCCAATACACCATCGAGCGCCCTTTCAGCAGCGAATCTACTGCGGCAGACGTGGCAGGAGTAAGGTGACGCGACGCTATCTCGGCCGTTGTGTCATGGCCTTTCTGCCCCCAGCCCATGGCCGAGAGAGCCATGGGGCCGAGCATGGCTATTGAGAGCAACCTATGTGTGATCTTATTAATCTTCATACCTACAAAATTAGCAAAACTTTTGCAGCAGGCCAAATCCCATGTGAGCGGAGAATAAAAAAAGTGTCGGCGCGCATGTGTTGCACGCCGACACAGTTTATTGTTGTCGAGGTGATTCTCGGCCCTTCAGAGAGTGGGTCAACAAATCACTGCCCTATGGCATATCAATAGATATACTCTTTTGAGATCTTATTGCCACGCTTCACAATGTATATACCCTGTGAAGGATTGGCAACGGGCATACCCTGAAGGTTGAAGTAAACAGGAGCTTCAGAGTCAACAGGGTAGATGCTTACGCCGTTGTGCTCACCCTGGTCGCCCGAGATGGAGTATACATGTCCGGGAAGAGCCACGAAATCAGGAGTCTTGGTATTTTCACCGTCACCTGCGTTGAAGAGGATGCCGGTAGTGCCGTCGGCCACTACATACTGCCAGAGGTTATCCTCGCCGGCCACACGTTCCATCGCCTCACCGGGCCATGTGGATACGGTGGTGCCGCCCCAGTAATGAATGTAGGGAGTGTCCCATGATGAAGCGGTGTTGTCAAAGTAGATCACAAAATCGCCTGAAGGAGGAGTGGGAGGCGTGGGAGGATTGGGGTTCTCGCCGCTTTCGGGGATCACCTGCTCGACAGTGCCATCGGCGGCATACACCGCACCGTTCTGATAAGCCAGATCCTTGGTCTGAGAGCCACTGCCGTTGAAGATGACCTGAGCGCCGGCAGGAATCTCGCCTTCACTGGTGTAGCTCCACTTCCAGTAGCCGTTGCCGAGGTTCTCGCATGACTGACCGGGCCAGGTGCCGCCGGTGTAGTTCTGAGTCTCGCTCCACACCCATGCATTTATGGGAGTGCCCCATGAAGCGGTGTTGTGGAAGAATACGCACTGCTCGCCTTCGTAGCGCACGAGCTCTTTGGGATCTACGGGATCGGGGTCAACGGGGCCGGGGCCGTTATCACGCACGGTCACAGTCTCGCCGGCTTCTTCATTGCCGTCGTAAGCAAGCGTGGAGATTGCTGCGGGAGCATTGGCATAAAGATACTTGCCATCCTCACCGATCTTGCCTATGTTGGAGTGAGTGGAATTCTTGAGAACGTAGATGCGCATGTTGCCCTTGCCGGAGAAGGTGGCGGAGAGCTTTCCGTCGGTCACATTCACAGTCTCGCCGGTGATCACCTCTACATATGTGCCGTTGAGCACGCCGGTGAAAGTGGCATTGCCGCTTATAGCCACAAGTGCGTAGGAGTCGGTGTCGGCATCCTTATAGCGGCGCTTGAATGCGATGTAGCCTGAGCAGCCCTGAGTGGAATACTGGCCCTTGCGCAGCGCGGGGATAGCCATGCGGATCTTGTTGAGACGCTGGAGATGCATGGCCACGGGATGAGAGAGTGTAGCAGCGAAGTTGCCGGTAGCATTGGTATATTCAGCAAAGTCGGAGACACTGGCGGAACCGGTGAGATAGCCACCGAAATATGCGCGTCCGCCGTCCTTGAGTGCCATATTGGCGCCTTCATCAATCGTCTTGCCTGCACGGAACTCAACCTCGGTGCCGTAATATACACAGGGTATGCCGCGCCAGGAGAACATCAGGGAGAAGTTTTCGGCGAGGGCGTCGGCACCCCAGGAGAAGCGGCACTTGTCATTGCCGTTCGGGCCGTAGTCATGAGAGTCTACATATACCACATTCCAGCGGGCATCGTTATAGAGGTTATCCTCTGAATTCACGCCGAATGCATTCTTGGCATCCTTGAAGCGCCAGTGCATGGGGAAGTCGATCACATTGAGACCGGAATTCATGGAGTAATCCTCGGCGCGGTAGTCATTGCCATTGAGCCAGGCATTGTTGGATGTAGGCATGTTTGAATGGCCGAGATAATCCTCGCCCTGCTGGAGCACCGACTGGGCATTGACATGTCCGCCATACTCGCCTTCCATCACTACATAATCATCCCAGGAGGTCTCGCTCATATCCCAGGGATAATCCTTGCTTTCCTTCCAGGTGTAGAAACAGGGTGAGCAATTGTAGTTCTCACCGCGGTAGATCACCTCTTCTGCACGGGAGCATACCTCGGTATACATATAGAAGGGGGTGCCTCCACGCTTCGCCTTGTATTTTTCGCCGGCAGCCGCAAGCTGGGGAATGAACATCTTATTGAAGGAAAGGCGTGAGATGTGGCCGCCGGTATCGATACGGAAGCCGTCCACACCCATCTCGATGAATTTCGTATAACACTTCACGAGATAATTGGTGACATAGGCGTTCTCTGTGTTGAGATCCACGCAGTCGCCGGCTATCTGTCCCCACCAGCGTGTAGGATTATCCCAGTTGAAGTGGGCATAGTGATGCCAGTAGTTGTGCACATCCTGATTCTTGCCCAGGGTGTTCTTCATAAGGCCGAGACGATTGCCATACTGATCCTTTGCGGGGAGACTGTTGTAGTTGGCGGGGAGCTTGGTCTCGGGGTGAAGCTTCATGGACTTGTTGATGTTGTCCATGGGCTGAGAATAGTCTTTCTCAAACATCGGGCAGAGAGTATTCTCGCCGAAGTTGCCTGTGTGGTTGAACACTACGTCGAGAATGATCTTCATCCCCTTGGCATGGGCGGCATCGATAAGATCCTGGAACTTGCAGTCATCAGACTCATAACGGGGATCGACCTTCTCAAAATTGAAAGCATGATAACCATGATAGTCAAGGCCGGATGCGTTTTCCACTACAGGAGTCACCCACACTGTAGTGAAGCCAAGAGCCTTGATGTAATCAAGTTTTTCGATAAGCCCCTTGAAGTCGCCGCGCCATTCGGGGTCGTTCTGATTCAGCACACCGTCCCAGCAATAGGTGTTGTTGCCTGTGTCGCCGTCATAGAAACGGGTTGTCATCACAAAGTAGATAGACTCATCGCGGAAGTCCGATCTGCTTGGAAACTGCGTGGCCGCGTGCATGGAGGACGTAGCTAAGAGCAGGCCCGCCGCAGCCGTTAGAAAATGTTTCATTAAGATAATAAAGTTAACTTGGGAAATATAATAGCATGTAAGTCGATTACGCGCTCTTATTAACAGAGCCTCATAATCGAGGCAAAATTACTCATAATTTCCGAGTTGTGCAAACTCGGCGTTAATTTTTTTTAAACTAATCTCTCAGGAGATAAAAATTTCCGCACTTCAATCGTAACCTATATGGATTTTTGTTAAATATGCCGTAAAATCCGCTCTAAGAGGCTGAAATAACTGAACTTCAATAGGATTTGTTAGTAACCCTTTTCAAATCGGGTCATTTTTGACAATAGCCGACAATCGTCAAATTGACCCTTTGAGCTAAAAACATTTCCTAAAAATTGTCCGAAATATGGCAATCTTGAACGCAGTTATTGTGCCGGCGAAAGTCCTCAAGGGTGGTCGGCATAAGGTCAGAATCTCAGTGGCGCACAATGGAGAAACTCGCTACATAGTAACTGACATCACAATCGAATCCCTCAAAGAGTTTAAGAATGGCTCAATAGTCAAAAGACCGGATGCAGCCATTCTCAATACCAAACTCCGTGGTCTTCTACAACGCTATCAAGGCGTGATCGATGATTTGGCATACACAAACGGTCTGACCTGCTCGGAACTCGTTTACCAAATCAAAAACGCAGGAAATTATAAGCACCGCACCCTATTATCGATCTACGAGGAGTATATGGATAACGCCCACATCAAGCCGGGAACATACAAGGGCTATGTGAACATCTGGAAAACTATCAGCGGGCACCTCAGCGAGAAGATGCTTGTTGAGAACATTACACACGGGACAATCCTGGGACTCGACAAGTATCTCCGTGAACGCGGGCTGAAACCCACTACTGTTCGCAACTATCTCGTGTTCCTGATGGTCTTGCTAAACTATGCCAAGCGATGTGGCTATGTGCAGTTCCGAGTGGACCCCTTTGCCGGATATGAGTTGCCAAAGATGGAGGTTCGCCAATCTTGGCTTTCCGTAGATGAGGTAAGAAAAATCCGGGACATAGAGAGCGTTAAGCCTAACATCATGAAATGCCGGGACCTCTTCATGCTCTCATACTATCTTGGCGGTATCAACATGATTGATCTGCTCAACATCAATTTCAATGAGCAGACCGACACAATCCACTACGTTAGGACAAAGACCGAGTATCGCCCAAAGATGAACAAGTTTGTAGAGTTCCGTATTCCAGACGAGGCTAAGGATATTATTGCCCGTCACAAGGGCACCGATGGTTTCATCCGTGTAACGGAGTTTCAGAGAAAATCAAACTGTCATTACTTCTTCGATGTCAATATGCCCAAGTTGGCAGAGATAACGGGCATCAAACAACTCATATTCTACTCGGCGCGAAAATCATTCAGCCAGCACGCCTTTGACCTCGGCATCAGTGAGAGTGTCATTGACTATATCCTGGGCCATAGAGTTGACAAAGGCGGCACCTCTCTTTACGCCTATATCTCGGTAACGCCTGATAAAGCTACAAAAGCCGTGCGACAGGTGTTGGATAATCTGAAATAAAGTGTTAACTTTGCATTATCAATAAGTTCTTTCCATCTGAAAGGTCTTATTGGTTTGACTTTGGCGGAGGGGTGGTTCCCTCCGCTTTTTTATTAACCCATCAATTCAATCAGCCATGTTTGACACTCCCTCCACAAGCAATGAATTTGACAAATACGATGAGCCGAGGCTCCACATGGAGAGGTTGCTGAAAGCTCACCTTGTAGAGTTTGACATCTCCCTACGCATCCTTTGCCCTCTTGAAAAAGCAGGAATCAGAACACTCGGCGATTTGGTAAATCAAACCGCCAAAGGGTTGAGAAAAATTAATCAACTCGGCAGGATCTCAGTTGAGACGCTTGAAAAATTCCTCGCCTATCACGGTCTATCACTCGCCAAATAAAAAAGGGCTGCCATCTCGACAGCCCGGAGCGTCACACATCATCAATTTACATCATCAAAGACGCTCCACTACCAATTACTAACGACATTCTTAAAAGTTCGCATAGCAAAAGAGCCGCGTTTCACAACGTGGCTCTTTTCACACATAATCAAAATTGCTATAAGCATTTCCTAATGGCAGTAATCAAAGGCTTTCGTAGAATCCAGCCTAAAGAAATCAAAACTAATCCCACAAGATACCAGAACGCATCAAGCCGGAACGATTCCCATTTTGAGAAATCACGCTCGATATACACCGGCTCGGGATAAGGAACAGGCACCTCTCTGACTGTTGCCTCGGTGTTGTTGGTCTTTGTATCCTTGACAGGCACCGGCACATCGGCTTTCAGTTTCTGCTCCTTGTTCTTGATCGAGTGGCCGAGTGTACCATCTTCATTTATCCAAGCGTCGGACTCGGCGAGAGATGTTTCAAGGTGGCTCGTGCTATCCGGCACTACCTGCTTTGCTGATTCCATCGGAACCGGCACCTCAATGGTAACGGTATCAATCCTGACGGTCTCGATATATTCAATCCTGACGCTATCCGTATTGTTGACAATGACGGGCGTTGAGGGTAACATCTGCTTAGATGAGTGGCACCCGGAAAGCATGAGAGAGGCAAGTGATACCACGATTATAACAAGGTTCTTCATCGGCTCATACTTTGAAAAGATGTTTGTACTCCGGGATAGCGTCAAAGCACGGACAGCCTTTGATATACTCAAACGGCTCAATAACTCCATTGCCGTTGAGGTCGGGCGATGTATCGCGGTGCCCGATGATGCGCTTAATTGTCGGATACTCGGCAATCAGTCGCTTGCAGAGTGATAGGATTGCTGCTTTCTGGGCCGGTGTTCTTGTGTCCTTTATCTTCGTGCCGTTGGTGTCCGCTTTGTCAAGACCGCCGGCATAGCAGATGCCGATGGAGCGTGCATTATGATTGACCGCATGGCATCCGCGCACGTTTATGGGGCGGCACTCCTCTATTGTTCCGTCAAGACGGATATAGAAGTGATATCCGATGTAAAGTGTCTTCCCGGTCTTGGAATCAACATAGGTTGAGAACTTGCGCGCTTTGTGGGCGGCATTGACCGAGTCGCTTGTGAAGTTCACGCCCTCTTTGGTGGCGGAACAATGGAGAATAATCTCGTCGATGAGACGGGACATAGGCACCTCCGATGTTGAATAGCCCAACTTGCTCCAGGTCTTGGGGCCGGCTATCCCATCGGGAGTCAGTCCATATTTCCTTTGATAGTCCTTCAAAGCGGTTTCCGTTTTTGCACCGAAAACACCATCTTCGCTCAGACCGCAGTTGCAGGCTTTGTTCAATGCCTGCTGGAGCTTCTTCACATCATCGCCCCGGCTACCTTTCTTGATTGTAGTCATATTATTCAGTTTTAGATTTGATTTCGGACAGGTCTATGTCAAAGTGCCGCTCGGTCTTATCGACAACGATGCGCTGAAGAAGTTTCGCCCACTTTGCGCCGTTACAACTGGACTCGTTCTCAAGGATGGACCACAACTGCCAAAAGCATATCGCTCCGGCTGCCACTTTGGTAAGGTCGATAGGCAAACCATCGGTGATGTGCTTCTGCATGAGAAACGCCATGATGATAAGAGCCCATGCTTTCAACACCGTCATTATGACCTTGCCGAAATGTTGAGATTTGAATTTTTTGCCGTCGTCGCTCACTCTTTCGGGATGAGCTTTTCTGGCTCGTTTGGATAGTTGCCAGGCGGTGAAACAGTCGGCGAATATCATAAGGGTGCAAATGATGAGATATGGCAATGTTGGTTCAAGTATTGCTACTATGGCTCCAATAGCCGTGAACACCCAGCGGAGAAATTCAGAGATATGGTTCATGTCTTAAAGATTTAATGTTTCAGTAATGTGAAAAGGGAGCCAAGTGTCGCACCGACAACCGAACCGAGAGCATCGGCACCTATGTCTGACCAATCCCATTTGTTTCCTATGGCACATTTATCACCATACTCCTTGCCGACACCGATAGCCATGCCAGCGATAAAACCGGCGATCCATGCGTTGTGATATTCCGCATTAAACTCTATGGCTGATGCTGTGAATGATACTACGGCGCAAGCCGAGAAATGTTTGATTTTATCGTTGGCTATCTTCATAAGTCTTATTTTTGCCCAAAAGTAAGTGAATAAGCCACTCATTCAACGAATTGCCGAAAAACCGACATAAGCAAAACACCTTAAATCGCCCTATTTAAGCGACTTGCAAAAAAAGCGAGATGGCACGAACCTTTCGATTCGCACCATCTCATGCACATACTCACTAATATATTACACTAATTCAAAAATCAAGACATAGAATAAATTGACCAGCATCCCGACCTCAAAGGCATATACGAGATACCTCCGCTTGAATAGTCCTACAATCCCTCCGGTAATCCCGAAATATGGAAAATATCCCATTGCTATCACCCATGCCAATAGAGCAGCACACATAATTATGGCAGAGGTATAATGTACCGGGCCATCAAGACCATCACGATACTTAGGACTTGCGGCAACAAACATGGCACCTGCCATAATGGAAAACCCAGGCGCGGATGACCCCTGCGGCCAGGTTGGTTTGACCCCATAA
>CAJTTA010000043.1 GCA_910579305.1 uncultured Muribaculaceae bacterium | reverse complement strand
TTACTCCCATTCTCTTTAATTGTTAATACGGTTTAAATTCAAACGCTCTCTAAGTAAGGAACGAGGCTGCGCCAATTTTGACGCAGCCTCGTTTTTTTATCATAGAGCGAAAAATTCATGAAAACGTGATCCGGCATAACGGCAACTATCTGCCGGGCGGGCAATAGGCTAAAAAAATGTTTATCGACACCTTCCGATAATGGGCCTATGCGCGGCACGGCGTATCTCTGCCGCACGCCTCGACATCTCCGCCCGCGTGGCCTCGGAGAAATAACATGCTGAGAAATGCCTCCATATATAGTCTACAGCCACAGGGGAGGGATGAAGCATGTCGGGTGCATAGAAGCGGTAATCCCGCAGGTCATCCATGAGCAGCTCCCATGCCGGAAAATACTCTGCCTGCAGAGGCAGAGTGGAGGAGAGAAGCTCTTCCATGGCCAGATGAAGCGTGGCCTTGGACAAGGTGTTTTCATGCGCTCCATCCTTGAAGTGCCTTATGGGACTTACTGTAAATATAAGCCTGAGATCCGGATTAAACTTGTGCATCGCCTCTATGAGCGGCATCCACAGGGCCGTGATTTCTTCTACACTAAGACGCCGCCGGGAGAATTCGCGCGCCGGAACTTTGTGGCAGTTACCCACTATTCCACGATACCCTTCTCCCTGATGCTCATATATCCAGGCCGTGCCGAGAGTCACGATAAGAGCTTCGGCCTCTCTGAGCGAGCGGCGCAGCTCTGCGAGAGCCTCATCACACACTCTGAGACATTCCTGCTCCGTGGGCCTCGCAAATGCCGTGGGGAGCAGCCAGCAGCGCCTCAAGCCGTCATGAGTGAAAAACAGCCCGGAGGGCCACTCTCCTGTCATGGCCGCATCGAGCAATGCGGCTATCGAGGCGGGATTATACTGCACCCCGCATGGATTGACACAGCTCGGATAGCCGCAGGCCCGGAGCCTCGCGCCCATCTCATCAGTGAAGCAACTGCCGGTGAGCAGCAGCTCTCCGCGCCGGGGGTCGAGAAATGAGCCGGAAGCCGGAAGCGGAAATGTGGTGCGGAAATCAGTACATGTCATAATCCACGGCTGTCACCTGAAACTCTGTGCGGCGGTTGATCTGGTCGGCCGCCTGCTGATCCTCCTCACTGAGCGTGGCTATGAATTCGGGTGTGAGCACCGTGCCCTCCTCAAACTGCGGGAATTCCCTGGCCACTCGCTTTGTCACCATCTTGGGCCGCTGCTTGCCATAGCCTTCGAAGTGAAGGCGCCCTTCGGGTATTCCGGCAGCCACAAGATAGTCCACCACACTCTTGGCACGACGCAGAGAGAGGTCATTGTTATAGGCGTCGGAGCCCCAGCGGTCGGTGTGGCTGCTCATCTCTATCACTATGTTGGGATTGTCGCGCAGCATCTCGGCGAGCTCATCGAGAGCCTGCTTGCTCTCGGGGCGCAGAGTGGCGCGGTCAAAGTCATAAAATATATTCTCCACCACATTAGGCTTGGAGATGGAGGAGAGCACGAAATCCACCTCATACTCGGCATCCTCTTCCGCCGAATCGCTCGTGAACTCCTGCTTGACATTAAGATAGCCCTTGGCTCCGGCCATCATCACATATTTCACGCCTCTTGAGAGACGGAAGCGGAAAGAGCCGTCATCGCGTGCCACCTCCTTCTGATTGGAGCCGTCGTCGCCCACTATTCTTATCACCGCACCCTGCACAGGCTCGTCATCGCGATCCACAACCCAGCCGGAAATGCCTATGTTCAGCTCCGGGAGCTGAAAGGAATATATGTGGTCATATCCACGTGCATCTCCTCTGTTGGAAGAGAAAAAGCCGCTCTCTCCCTCGCCGAAGGTAATACCGAAGTCATCGCCCTGGGAATTCATCGGGCGCCCCATGTTCTCTACGCTCCATCGGGTGCCGGAGGCGTCAAGCCGGGCCCGGAAGAGATCAAGCCCTCCGAATCCCGGATGACCGTCGGATGCGAAATACAGCAGGGAATCGGCACGCGAATATGGAAACATCTCATCGCCCGGAGTATTTATCTGAGGGCCGAGATTCTCAAGCGAACCCACTCTATCCTTGAGATTTACGCGCCATATATCCTTGCCTCCGTAGCCTCCCGGCATGTCGGAAGTGAAATAGAGATACGTGCCGTCGGGGCTCACAGAGGGGTGCCCCACGGCCGAAATCGTGTCATTCAGAATCTCATATTTCACCGGAGCGCTCCAGCTCGCCTCGCTGCGCTGGGAGGTATAGATCTCAACCGACGTGGCGGCGGCCGGATCTCGGCGGGCGCGGGTGAGATACATGGTCTGCCCGTCGGGCGTGAACGACACTATTCCCTCATCGAATTCAGAGTTCAGCTCACCCTCCACCGGTTCGGGGCGCTGCCACTCACCCTTCTCATCCTTGCGGGAGACATATACGTCGCCGTTCTTCATCCCTGTTATCTCGCTCTTGGAGGTGCCTGTGGATTTCTCATTGGAAGAAGTGAAATAAAGCTGTGTCAACTCCTTGTCGAGATACATGGGGGCATAATCGGCCCTGCGCGAATTGAATATCTTGGCCTCGCGCACAATATAGCGGGTGTTGCGCCCGTCCTTCACCTCCATCGCCTGGCGGCAGCCGCGTATACCCTCACGGGCGAGAGCATCCGAAGGCTTCCACATGAGATATTTCGTATAAGCCTCTATGGCAGGCTGATACTTACCCTCGGCCTGAAGAGAGCGGCCAAGCCAGTAGAAGGTCATTGAGTCGGGATACTCATAGCGTATGGCATTCTGATAGGCCGCCGAGGCGCGGGCCGCCATGTTCAGGCGCCTGTAGCAGGTGGCCATCTCATAGGCCACTTCCCCGCGCAGCGGACGGTCTTCGCGCTTCGTGAGCTTGTTGTAGACCTTGCGATACGTCTGCGAGGCATCGTAGTATTCTCCCCGCGCCATCTGCTCGCGCGCCTGAGTGAGCTTGGGAGTCTTGCAGGCACTGAGCATCACGCCGGCAAGCAGGAGCGCCCCGGCAAGACACAATATATGGTGAAGCTTCATTGATTGCATAACAATAATATAACGCTCCCGCTTCCGGCATATTACACTCCCGCCCGGAAAAAAGCAGGCGCTATAGTTTGCCATACGAGGCATTTTGACTAATTTTGCACTATCATGCGCATAGAGACAATCTCCATAGTCAATTTCAAGAACATAGCCGATGCCCGGCTCGGTTTCAGTCCCGCCATCAATTGCGTGGTGGGGGCCAACGGCATGGGCAAGAGCAATCTGCTGGAGGCAATCTACTACCTGAGCATGACCCGCTCTTTTCTCAGGCTGCCTGACTCCGAGGTGATACGCCACGGGGCTCCGGCCATGCTCGTAAAGGGCGAATATATGCTTGAGGGCGACACGCGAGAGCAGGTGAGCATCGGCTTCGACCCGCAACGCCGCAAAGTGCTCCACAAGGGTGGCAAGGAATACAAGCGCATGTCGGCCCACATAGGCTCTCTGCCACTGGTGCTTGCCTCTCCGGCCGACACCTTCCTCATAACCGGAGCCCCCGAAGAGCGCCGACGGCTCATGGATACCGCCATATCCCAGGCCGACGGGGCCTATCTGCGCCATCTCATGCTCTACAACAAGGCCCTCACCCAGCGCAATGCTTCGCTCAAGGCCGGAATCACCGATCCTATCCTGCTTGAAGGCATAGAGGCCCAGATGGCTGCGAGCGGAGCGGCCATAATCCGGGCCAGACATAAGTTTGCCCACACCATGGCCGAGCCTTTCACCCACTACTATTCGGCTGTGGCCGGCACTGAGGAGCATCCGGATCTGAGCTACCGGCCTTCGCGTGAGGCCGACATCTTTGCGGCTGCTCTGGCCGAGACACGTGCGCGCGATGCCGCAATAGGCCACACTTCAGTAGGCCCACACCGCGATGACCTCGCGCTCTCCCTGTCGGGATTCGACCTGCGGCGCCTCGGCTCCCAGGGGCAGATGAAGACCTTCACCATAGCTCTGCGGCTCGCTCTGCACCGCTGGCTGCTCGAGTGCACGGGAGTAGTGCCGCTGCTGCTGCTCGACGACATCTTCGACAAGCTCGACGCCGGCCGCGTGGGCAATATCCTGCAACTCGTGAACAGAGAGCAGACGGCGCAGACTTTCATCACCGACACCGGCCGCGAACACATCGACGCCCTTCTGCGCTCCACTCCCGGCCCGTACATGCTTCTCGAAGCGGAGCATGGCGCCTACAAGTCCCTCACCTCCCGCCTATGAAACGCACCGAGCCTCTAAGCATTTCCCAGATCGTGGATCAGCTCTTCAAGAGCCGCGATATGGAAGACTCTCTGCTGCGACACCGCGCCCTGCAGGTGTGGCCTGAGGTCGTGGGGCCGATCATCAACCGGCAGACGGTGGAGAGGAGGCTGGCAGGGGATATCCTGCTTCTCCGCATAGCCTCGGCCCCGATGCGCAGTGAGCTCACTATGCACCGCTCCTCCCTGATAAAGGCTCTCAACGACCGTGTGGGCAAGAAGGTGATAGCCGACATCAAATTCATCTAAAAAAACAAGAACCTATAATATGCCTCACATAGACCCTGGAAATCTGCCATCGCCCGAATCATTCCGTCATCGCATCGACCTGCAGATGAGGTTCAATGACATTGACATACTCGGGCATCTCAATAACACAGTATATTTCTCCTTCTACGACACCGGGAAGGCCTATTACCTCAATGCTGTCAACAATGGCCACATGAACTGGCAGCGCGTAGAGAGCGTGATAGCCAATGTGGACTGCGCCTTCATCGCGCCCTCCTTCTTCGGCGAGCCGCTTGAGATATGCACCCGATGCGAGCATATGGGCGAGAAGAGCCTCACGCTCCTGCAGATGATCATCAACAAGGAGAGCCGCGAGGTGAAAAGCCTGTGCCGCACCGTGATGGTGGCATATGACCCCGACACAAAGCTCTCCACCTGCCTGCCGGAACACTGGCGCAAAGGCATAGACCTTTATGAATCAGGCGAATCAGGCAGCTCTCCCTCCATACTTCAAGAAAACATATGAGGCCAGCTCCTCTCACCGTATATATCCCATACCTATGAAAACCGATACACAGACCCTTATGCGCGAAATCCTTGAGGCCGAAAGCCGCGCCATTGCATCGATACCCGTAAGCGACGCCTATTCCCGCGCCGTGGAGCTTATAGTGGAACATGTGCACCGCCGTGGCGGCAAGCTCATAGCCTCCGGCATGGGCAAGGCCGGACAGATCGCAATGAACATAGCCACGACATTCTCATCCACCGGCACTCCCGCCATTTTCCTGCATCCGTCTGAAGCCCAGCACGGCGATCTCGGAGTGATGCAGCCGGCCGATGTGATGCTGCTCATATCCAATTCCGGCAAGACACGAGAGATAGTGGAGCTCACCGCTCTCGCACGCCGACTGAACCCTGAGGTGCCTTTTATTGTTATAACAGGTAAGGAGGAGAGTCCGCTGGCCCTGGCGGCCGACGCCTGCCTCTTCACCGGAGGAGCCCCTGAGGTATGCCCGCTCGGCCTCACCCCCACCACCTCCACCACGCAGATGACGGTGATAGGCGATGTGCTCGTAGTGGCCACAATGCGTGCCATCGGCTTCTCTTCCGCGCAATATGCCCTGCGGCACCATGGCGGCTACCTCGGTTCGCAAAGCCGCCTGCAGGCCGGACAGGCTTAGAGCATGTCTTAGAAAACTTTATCAATCTCATAAATCATCACGTCTATCATGAATTACATTCATATACCGCTCAACCTCAAGTCGCTCACAAAGCATTCTCCCGACGTGGAGGTGCTGCGCGAAGCCGAAAACTGCCGTCTCACTGTGCGCGACCTCATGAAAGAGGAGCGTTACCTCGACGCTTTCGAACGCTCGGTGGAGATAATGAGGCTCATGCGCTCATTCTCCGACTATGAGAATGTGGAATTCCGCGCTCTGCTCGTGGGTGTGCTCTATGACATAGCCGAGCTGCACTACGCCATCAAGGACTACAAGCAAAGCGAGAAGGAGCTTGAGACTCTTTTCCGTGTGCTTGAAGGGCTGCTCGCGGTAAATGCCGACCGATTCGCCCCTTATCACATCCTGGCCATGGAGTTGAGCACCCGCATCCTCCGCTCCCGCAAGAAAGCCATTGAAATGGTGGTGAGGCAGAAGGCGCTCACGAGCCAGCTCTATGAAAAGGTGAACGACGGCGTAGTGGCCGCCACCGACCGACTTGTGGACTCCCTCTGCAAGACGGGACGGCTGCTTGCCTCGGCCGGAGACTACCGCGCCTCTCTCAAGTTCTTTGCCGAAGCCATAAAATTTTCAAAGAAGCGCACAGGCAAGGTGTCACGCAAAGAGGTGAAGATGTCGATAGAGATGGCCGAGGTGATGATGCGCATAAAGGCCATGCGTCCGCGTGCGGCAAGACTCCTCGGAGCTGTGCTTCCGCATGCCATCGCTCTGGAGACCATCGAGCTTGAAGAGGATATACTCGCGCTCCTTGAGGTGTTAAGCCATGATGACGGCAATGAACCGCGCTGGCGCACTTTCCTCACGCGCATCACTCCCAGGCTTGCCAAGAAAGGACGCACATCCCGCAATAATCCCGACACAGAAAACCGATAAAAAAAACGAACACCTAAAAAAATATGGCTACCGCACTTCACTCCGACCCCGGGATGGTACTCCCGCGCAATCCCGAATCATTCAAGGCATCTATAATAGTTGCCGACTGGAACGGACACATCACCGATGCCCTCCTGCAGGGAGCGCTCGAGACATTCTCCCGGGCCGGCGTAAGCCGCAAGGCCGTGACCGTGACTCATGTGCCCGGAAGCGTGGAGCTTGTCTATGGCGCGGCTCTGGCCATGCAGCGCGAGAATCCCTCTGCAGTAATCGTGCTCGGCTGCGTGATAAAGGGTGACACCCCGCACTTCGACTATGTGTGCGAGAGCGTGACGCAGGGGGTGACTATGCTTAATGCACGCGGCGACGTGCCTGTGATATTCGGCCTGCTCACTACCCTCACCGAGCGCCAGGCGCTCGACCGCGCCGGAGGCTCCCTCGGCAACAAGGGCTCAGAGGCCGCTGTGACGGCCATAGCCATGGCCAATCTGCACTGACACATCCGGCTCCGCAAGCATCCGCGACACTACCTGTATTCCACACAATATAGGCTGTGTCGCGGCGTTATATCTATATGCGTAGCAGTATGCGTCCAAATATCCTGCAGGTACTGCTCCTGGCTGTGCTTGCATCTTTGCTGTGGGCTTGTTCTACCAACAAGAACACGGCTGCCTCACGACGATGGCAGGAGTTCACCACCCGATACAACGTATATTACAACGGTTCCGAGCACTACCGCGAGACGCTCAAGGAGCTTGAAGGAAAGTATGAGGACGACTACTCCCGCACTCTGCTCATGCATCCGGCAGAGGCCCGTGCCGACCAGCAGCTCCCCCAGCCATCGGGCGACTTCAAGCGTACGATAGAGAAGATGCAGAAAGCCATCCAGCTTCACTCCATCACCAAGAAGCCCAAGCGACGCTCGGGCGATGCCAAGGACAAGGCCTTCAGGGCTCGCGAGGAATTCAATCCATTCCTGCACAATGCCTGGCTCATGATGGGACGCTCGCAATATTTCAACGGCGACTTCCTCGGAGCCGCATCTACTTTCTTCTACATCTCCAAGCACTTCTCCTGGCTCCCCGACGTGGTGGAGGAGGCCAAGCTATGGCAGGCCCGCGCATACCTCGCTCTCGACTGGCTCTATGAGGCCGAAAACATCCTTACTCACATCAAGCCCGACAAGCTCCCGAAAGAATCGCTGAGGGAGCTGTATGACTTCGACATGGCCGACCTCTATGTGCGGAGCGGCAAGGATGCCGAGGTTCTGCCGCTGCTCTCGCGTGCCGCGGCCAAAGCCAATGGCTCTCAGCGAAACAGGCTCTATTTCCTGCTCGGGCAGCTCAACACACGCCTCGGCAACAGGCAGCAGGCATATGAGGCCTTCGCGAAGGCCGGGAAGGGAAGCTCCACCAATTATCGCACCAAATTCAACGCCCGCATAAAGCAAAGCGAAGTCTTCACCGGCACCGACATAAAGGGCGAGGTAAACGCCCTCAGAGCCATGACCCGCTACGAGCGCAACAAGGAGTATCTCGACCAGATATTCTATGCCATAGGCAATCTCTATCTCTCGCGCGGCGACACGGCTCGTGCCGAAAAGAACTACGCCGAGGCCATCGAGAAAAGCACCCGCGGAGGCATAGACAAGGCCATGGCCCAGCTCGCTTTGGGCGGGCTCTATTTCTCTACCAGGGAATATGTCAAGGCACAGCCGCTTTACTCCGAAGCCGTATCACAGCTCAATGACAAGTATCCGGGCTACAAGGGGCTAAAGCTCCGCTCCGATGTGCTCGATGAACTGGCCACATATTCCGGCAATGTAGAGCTTCAGGACTCTCTGCTCACCCTTTCGCGCATGACCGAGGAGGAGCAGATAGCCGTGGCCACTCGCCTGGCCAAAGAGTATGAAAAAAAGCAGAAAGAGGAGGAGGAGGCCGCTCGCCGCGAGGAGGCGCTCGCCCAGCAGGCGGCACAGGGAAATCCGGCTGCCAACAATCCTAATGCCCCCACACAGTTTCAGATGAACAACGACAAGAGCTGGTACTTCTACAACACCCAGAGCAAAGCACAGGGCAAGACGGAGTTCCAGCGCCGCTGGGGCTCCCGAAAACTGGAAGATGACTGGCGCCGTCGCAACAAGAATACTTTCTCTCTCGATGAATTCGGCGACGGTGATGCCGATGACAGCTCTGAAAGCGAGGGGGAGGCTAACGACTCTATCTCTCCCGAAGAGAAGAAAAAGCTCGACCTGCTCAACGATCCGGCTGCCCCGGAATATTATCTCAAGGACATTCCCCGCACTCCCGAGGAGATAACCACCTGCAATGACATAATACAGGAGGGGCTCTACAATATCGGCGTGATACTTAAGGATAAGCTTGAAGATTTTCCGGCCGCAAGGGCCGATTTCGGCGAACTGCTCGAACGTTATCCCGACAACACCTACCGCCTCGATGTGTATTACAATATGTATCTCATGGCAGTGCGCACCGGCGATGAGTCTCAGGCAGAGATCTACCGGCAGCTCATTCTTGAGCATTTCCCCGAAAGCCCCTATGGAACGGCCATGCAGGATCCTGCTTATTTCGACAATCTGCGCCGCATGGATAAGGTGCAGGAAGAGAGATATGAAGAAGCCTACGAGGCTTATCTCGCCAATGACAACACACGTGTGCGAGCACTCACGGCTCAGATGGAGAAGGAGTTCCCCCTGAGTAAGATTCTGCCTAAATTCGTGTTCCTCGACGCATTGTCGTATGTCACGGACAAGGATGAGGCAAAGTTCAAAGAGCGCCTCACGGAGCTGCTGCAGAAATGGCCTGACACCGACATGACCGACATGGCCGGAGACATGCTGCGCTATCTCGGCCAGGGACGCAAGTTAAGCTCCTCATCGCAAGGCAATTCACGAGGAATGCTCTGGGAGACACGTCTCACCAATGATGCCGAAGGAGCTCCCGCGGCCGATGGCCCGGCAAGCTTCGATCTCGACCCGTCGAAACCTCAGCTGCTGGTACTTGCATTCCCGCTGGATTCCATTCATCCAAATCAGTTGCTCTATGATGTGGCCCGATTCAATTTCTCTTCTTTCGTGGTAAGGGACTTTGATCTTGAGACTATGAATTTCGGCAATGTAGGACTGCTGATAATCAAGGGATTTGCCAACGTCAAGGAGGTAGAGCACTATCGCTCGGTACTTGCCCGGTATTCCGGCTTCAAGCTGCCGGCATGCGTGCGCCCCATCATGATAAGTGTCGACAATTTCCAGAAACTGCTCAACGAAGGCCGCAGCTTTGAGGATTACTTCCGGGCCGAGCAGGAAGCCGTAATAAAGGAGAAAGAGAGACTGGAGAACCCCGATGCCTCTGAAGAAGCGACCGAAGCCGAGGAAGCCGAAAATGGCTCCCCCTCCACCGAAGAAGGAGAGAGCACCTCCGGCGCTGAAGAAGAAGAGAAGGAAGAGGCTGCCGGGGCCTCGCCGGAACTTTCGCCTGAAGAGGAAAATGAAAATGCCGGCACACAGGAAGAGGAGCCCGCGCCGGCTGAAGAGAACAATCAGTGACTATGGCTAAGAAACAGAAATATTATGTAGTGTGGGTGGGCATAGAGCCGGGCGTATACGACAATTGGGAGGACGCCGCAGAGCAGGTGCTCACTTATCCGGGGGCAAAATACAAGAGCTTCAACTCTCAGCGCGAGGCCATAAATGCCTTCAGAGGCGATGATGCCAGGGAGGGTAAGTTTCTGCTCAATATGTTCAACCGCCCGGCCAAGGTGATAAACTATGAGGCTTTTCCCGACATCGACACCGGCGCGATAGCTGTGGACGCAGCCTGCTCGGGCAATCCCGGAGACATGGAATACCGCTGTGTGGAGGTGGCCACCGGCAAGGAAATATTCCATCAGGGGCCTTTCAGCAACGGCACCAACAATATAGGCGAATACCTCGCTCTTGTTCATGCGCTCGCATTGTGCGAGCAGCAGGGCGATACCTCAAGAAGAATATACACTGACTCCGTCACTGCCATGGCGTGGCTCCGGGCCCGTCACTCACGCTCCACTCTCCAGGCTACACCTGAAAATGCGGCGCTGATGAATCTCGTGGCCAGGGCCGACCGCTGGCTCGCCTCACACACGCCGCGCAACCCGGTCGCCAAATGGGAAACCGAGAAGTGGGGCGAGATCCCGGCCGATTTCGGGCGGAAATAGGTGATTGTCTCTCCTCTCATGCGTATCAGTGGAGATGCTCGGAAGTGAAATGCCGGCGACATTAAAGCGCTCTCCGCTATACACTCATTTAAATCCAAACACTCTGCATTGTTTTAAAAAAAGCTCCGGACAGCAAAAAGTGGCTGTCCGGAGCTTTGTACCCCCGTAGGGAATCGAACCCTAAACTGAGGAACCGGAATCCTCTATTTTATCCATTAAACTACAGGGGCATGTAAAAATATTTCTCTGCCCGGGACGCTTTCCCGAGGCAACCGGCATCCATCCGCACAACGGAGATGATGCTTTGTTGAGACTGCAAAGTTAGCAATTTTTTCCGTTTTTTCATAGCCCCTACCTGTTTTCTCACAGATTTTCGCTATTTTTGCACCAATTAACCCCACCAATTTATGAATGTACGCATCGACAGTTCATGGAAAGCCCTGCTCGAATCGGAGTGGGAAAAACCTTATTTCCTCTCCCTCGCTGCGTTTGTAAGAGAGGCTTATGCCAGCGGGCCGGTATATCCCCCGGCCTCACGCATATTCGCGGCATTCGACTCCTGTCCTGTGCCTGATGTGAAAGTGGTGATAATCGGTCAGGATCCATATCATGGCCCGGGACAGGCCAACGGGTTGTGTTTCTCCGTAAATCCGGGAGTGCCCTTCCCTCCCTCGCTGCGCAATATCCTCCAGGAGGTGAGCAGCGACACCGGCGCTCCCACTCCCCCCCATGGCGATCTCTCGCGCTGGGCCTCACAGGGAGTGCTCCTGCTCAACGCCACTCTCACCGTAAATCAGGGCGCCCCACGCAGCCATGCCGGACGCGGATGGGAGACACTCACCTCCACTGCCGTGCAACGGCTCAGCGAAGCCCGCCAAGGACTCGTGTTCCTGCTCTGGGGCAGCGACGCCGCGCGCATGGGAGAGCACATAGACCGCACACGACATCTCGTGCTGACAGCTCCCCACCCCTCCCCTCTGTCGGCCTACAGAGGCTTCTTCGGTTGCCGGCATTTCTCCAAGGCAAATGAATATCTCATTTCCCGGAACCTGACACCCATACACTGGTAAGAACCTAATTAAATATCATATAGAGAATATGACTGACACACTCACTCTCGACCGCCGTCTTGCACTGGCACGCGAGACACGCTCCAAAGGATACAATTGCGCCCAGTCCATCCTTTCAGCCTTCCCCGACATCTTCATGCTCCCGCAGGAAGCCTGTCTGCGTCTCGGCACGGCACTGGGTGGAGGTCTCGGCACAACCGGATCCACCTGCGGCGTGCTTGTGGCCATGGCTCTCGCCGAGGGAATGCGCACTCCCGGCATGCCGGCCGACAAGGTTACGGCCTATGCCTCCTATCGCTCGCTTCACAAAGCTTTCTTGGATCGTCACGGCGACACTCTGTGCCCCGCCCTGAAGGCCCGCAAGATACCCTGCAATGAGCTGATATATTCCGGCATAGAGATGTATCATAATTACATAGAGAGTGAAGGCTGAACGATTTCTACCCCTATTGCTCGGCATTCTGACACCGACGGCGGCAACTGCTGTGACTGACACTGCCACGGGTATATTCGCCCCGGGATTCAGCACCCTCAAGGTGCAGCTCGACGGCGATTTCCTCGTTCCGCCGGTAATCAGGCTCGGCGACAGCCGCATGACGCTCTATGTGAGCTTCGATGAACTCGGCGATGAACACAGGTATATGCGCTGCAGCCTGGAGCATCTCACCCCCTTGTGGCAACCTTCTGGCCTGTTGCCCTCGGAGTATGCCTCCGGTTTCAACGAAGCGGAGGTGGCTGACTATGCATACTCTCAGAATACCTTCCGACACTATGTGAATTACCGCATCTCCATACCATCGCAGGAGCTCTACCCCCTGATCTCAGGCAATTATCTGCTGCGTGTATGGGATGAAGAGGAGCCTGATTCCACACTGCTTCAGGCCCGCTTCTGCGTCAGTGAAAACGTAGGTACCATCACCGGCGAGGCCAGCCATATCACCGACCGCGGCAGTGCGGGGGAGTTTCAGCAAGTAAGCTTCACGTTTTCACCGGGTAATTTCCAGCTGCAGGACGTATTCTCTGATCTCCAGGCAATCGTGGTGCAGAATTCCGATCCCTCCACGGCCGTGAGTGTAAAACCCTTGCGAATGCAGGGCGGCAGCATTGTCTATGAACACAGGCCGGAGCTTATCTTCCCGGCCGGCAATGAATTCCGGCGTTTCGAGACGACGCGCACTGACTATACAGGCATGCACATCGCACGAAATGGCGTGGAAAACGGTGCCTATTCCTCCTGGCTCAACACCGATGAGGAGCGTGCCGACCGCCCATATGAATATGACCGCACGCAGTACGGACGCTTCAAGGTGGATGAGTACAATGCCTCTGACCCTGACCTCGGCGCCGACTATGTCAAGACCTATTTCACTCTCGATTTCCCGCAGGTGATGAACGGTGATGTATACGTGGACGGCGAGTTTACCCATCACCGTCTTGATGACTCCAACCGCATGACATGGGATGCCGAGACACATACTTATACACTGCCCATGCTCCTGAAGCAAGGCTCCTATAATTACCGCTATGTGCTGCGAGGACATAACCCGGCTGACAAGCCCGACCCGGCTCCCGTAGAGGGCAACCATTATGAGACGCGCAACGAATACACTATCTATATTTACTACACTCCGCCCGGAGCACGCTATTCGCGTCTGCTCAATGTGGCCGTAATACGCCCCTGACCATGCTTCTTATCAAAGACACGCTTGTATCTCTCGATCTCATAGAAGAATTCTTTCATTGCGACCTCGCGGCCTGCCGCGGCGAGTGTTGCATAGAGGGTGACGCCGGTGCTCCCGTGACCAGGCAAGAACTCGATGCCATCAATGATGTGCTCCCTCTGGTGAGAGATGATCTCACTCCCGGTGCCCTGAAGGTGATAGAGAGCGAGGGCACAGGATATGTCGACGAGGAGGGGGATCTTGTCACCTCCATAGTGTGCGGGCGCGACTGTGTCTTCACTACCTATGCGCCCGGAGGCATGTGCCTGTGTGCCCTTGAGAAGGCTTTTCGCGAGGGTCGCGCCCCTCACACCAAGCCTATGAGCTGCCATCTCTACCCGGCCAGGCTCAAGGAGCTGCCAGGAGGGATGACTGCCGTGAATCTTCATCGCTGGAAGATATGCGGGCCGGCACGCTCTCTGGGGAAGCGCAAGGGGATACGTGCCTATGAATTCCTGCGCGAGCCTCTCACACGTCGCTTCGGTGCCGACTGGTATGCCGAGCTGGAACTTGTGGCGCGCGAGTGGCTTGCGCGCCCAAAGGACTAAGAGAGCGTTTTGAATTTAAGCCGAGTTAAACGTTCAGCCCCTTTAGGCTGATTCCCCCCACTTTCTCACAAAAATACCGGCGGGCCTGTCGCATATAGCGCAGAGGCCCGCCGGCTTTCCTATGAATACAAATGAACGGTTACTTCACTATCACTTTTGCCGCCTTACGGCCGAAGTGCACGATGTAGACACCCGGGGAGGCCGGTATGATGCCGGCTTCGCCGCGGTGTATCAGACGTCCCTGCATGTCGGCCACAGTAACACAGAGATCCGTGCCACGCACTTCTATGGCTCCGCGCAAGCCTCTCACGGTCACTGCGTCGCCCACAGTGCCTACGGAGCCGCCCAGCGGGAAGATCTCATTGGAGGTACGGGACTCACCCGTATTGTAGACTGCCGTCACCACGTAACCGGGGCCTTCGCCCGGCTCAAAGTCGGTAAACTCTTTAGCCTTGACAGGCTCGGAGTTAATGCGTATTCCATTGCGATACACATTGTAGCCCTCCAGGGCAAGCATCGCACTTCCTGCCGGGATATACGTTATGTCATCGATCATCACCATGAAGGTGTTGGTACTTATGTAGCGTATTGCAAAGTACTTGGCGCCGTCAGGCAGATCGGCGCTGCATCTGGTCCATGTGAGCTGGCGATCGGTGGATATGCCTGAGATGGTCTTCACCGAAGTGAAGCTCTGAGGATCAGTATCGGTAGAGCTATAAAGAATCTCGATTTTCTCAGGCAGGCTCATCTCATAGGCACGTGCGTAGAAGGAGATGGTCTGCGCCTCGCCGCACAGTTCCGGAGATATAGCCCAGTCATCGTTGGTGCTCTGGTCTACATTGAATATGGCTGCCAGGCACTTGGAGCCGCCATGCACCGAGAAAGAGGCATTGAAGCCCTCGGCCGAGGCGTCGAGGATGAAGAATGATGCCGGACGACTGTCGGGCACATTGGGTATCTCAAGACCCTGCATGCCACCCACCGGGCCTCCGTCGCGATCCAGGAAAGTCCATCCGCATGTATTGCCCACGTTCATCGTGGCAAACGGATCGGCCTCCTCAAAAGTCTCTGTGGTACGGATGTATATACCTCCATAGTCAGGCTCGTTCCAGGAAAGCAACACTTCGCCTGCCTCACCCTTGGCCCCACTGAGGTCGGTCACGGCCGGGTAATCGGGCAGAATCACATCTACCTTAGCGAGGGGCGAGAAATTGTTATCCCAATTTCCGTCATTCACATCGCAATTTACATGAACCCCCACGGTGAGAGTCTCCGGGCTTGCCGGGCTTATCTCATACTCAAAGAGCACCGCCTGCTTCTCTCCGGCATTGATCAAAGAGCCTTCCTTGGTATCCACAACCTTGCCGTTGATCAGCAGATCGACACTGAATCTCTGCTCCGCTACCTTGCCATAATTGAGCACCTGGGCCTGTATGCCGAGTCTGTCGCCGGGCTTCACGCTGCTTGAGGCTACACGCACTTCGGCAGCCAGGTCATGCTCAGACTGATTCTTCACACTGAAATTGTCGAACGCCGTGCCCTGAGTGCCGGCACCCATTGTAACCTGTATGCCGAGCTGCACATCCTTGCCTCTGTAGCGGCTGAGATCCAAGCTCACACGATTCCATTCCAGCGATGATCCCGAGCCTGCGAAGAAAGGCTCTCCGAGGTCGATATATCCGGAGCCTTCATCCACCACAACCTGAATGCTGTTCTTGTCGATGGGTGAGGTGCAGAAGTAATAGAATGAGAATTCAGGATTTTCTGCATCTTCATCGATATGGATGCGTCCGGTGAAGAGCCGTGAAGAGTCGCCGGCCTGGCCACCCATGAAGACTGCAAAAGCTCCGTCGCCATCCTGGCTGGTAAGATCGGTAAACGTATTGTCGTCGGCTCCCACCCATCCTCCGCCTCCGGCGAGAGTCTGGATTCCGAGCAGGGTATTCTGCCTGAAGCTCTCAAAGTATGGCATGGAATAAGGACGTCCCACGCATATCACTGAGGCTGCCCGGCGAGTGCTCTCACCCGTATAGTTCACGGCATGCACTGCCAATTGGGCGAAGTTCTGCTCGGCCTCGGGGTCACACACCCTCACCTTGCATGAAGTCTCTTCAAGATCATTGTCTACAGTGACCCAGTCGCGTTTATTCTCATCATACATGCACACGCGATAAGCCACCTCAGGCAGGGTCAGGCCATTGATATCCTCAGTGACGGGACTCCAGCTCACCACTACCTCGCCGTAGTCGCTGCCGCTCTCCACATTCACCCAGGCCGGAGCCACGGGCACATTGAAGCCTACAAAGACTGTAGCGCTCTGCGCTATGCCGTCGCCATATTCATTGGAGGGGATCACCGTGTAGGTCACATCTCCTTCACCGGCTTCACGGTCAGTCACCTTCACATGGGCGCCTATGGCCGGTGTCACTGTCTCCACAAGTTCATCGCCGCGGTACACCTCTATCTTGCCGAGTGCCGAGAGAGGATCGCCGTTGATATCCACCTTGGGGGCGTCAAATTCTATATCCACTACCGGCTCACCCTCGGAGTCGGCTGTGAGGGCAAGAGCGGTGACAGGACCCGGAGAGGCTGTGGAAAGAGGAGCGGATACATGTATGTCGGTCACAAACAGACGGTACATATATGGATCCGAACATGCCTTGATGGCAAAGTAGTATATGCCGTCTTCTTCGGGAACGAAGCGGCTCTCAAATGGCACGCCGGTGACCTGACCGTCCACCAGCATCAGCGGCGGTTCGATCACTGTGGGTTTCACAAGCTCTATATTGAGAGCTTCGGCCGTGGGAGCCTTGCCCACATATGCCGCTATGCGTTCAGGGTTGCCTTCATTGGTAGCTCCGGCCAGGAAGCTGAAGAAGTAGATCTTGCCCTTGGTGAGCTTCATGGCGGGAAGCACGAGATAGTCATCACCGTTATTATCGCTGTGATAGCGATAGGATACGGCTCCTGTTCCCTTCGTGTCATCATACATCCAGGTCTTGCCGTCGCCGTTATTGTCCACTTCCATGAACTGGCTCTCGAAAGCGGCGACAGTGGCGAAGTTCTCATCCAGCGGAGGCGCGATATAGCCCAGCATCACCTTATTGGAGAATACGGGATCGGTTATCACGCCATTGTATACGGCTTTTACACTATATTTTATCACAGATACATGTCCTGCAGGCTCGGGGAATACCTCGGAGAAGGATGTGTTCTTATGTCCATACGCCACTTCATCTGAGGTGAGGCCGTCCGTGCGGATTATGGTATAGGTCACTTTGCTCTGGTCAATGAAGCCCCCCTTCTCGCCCTTCAGCGGATCCCAGGAGAGATTCAGGCGTCCGTCGGCATAGGAAAGCGTCACATTTTCCACCGGCAGGGGCACATCGGGGCCTATATAGGCAGTAACGGAAAAGTCCTCTCCGTCACCGGCAGCGTTGCTGCAATACACGCGGAAGATATGATTGCCGGCAGCGTTCACCGATACCGGCACGGTCACTCTCTCCGCGCCATATGATGTGGTGCCCGTGGCAGCCTGCATTCCGTCGATATCCACAAAGTAAGAAAGCTCGCCCTGGGCAGGAGCTCCGGCATAGGTCACGGCAGGAGGCAGGAAAGAGAGTGTGCCTGAAAGACCTCCGTCGGGGAAAAGTATCTCCACATCGCGCGGGGCGCCGGGCGCATCGGCTGCGGCCGCAGCCTCAGGGAGATGCAGCATGCGCACCTGCAGGCAGGAGTTGAAGTCATAGCGCTTAGTGGCTGCGCCCGTAGCAGGGTCTATGGTATAGAAGCCGCTCACTGCCTCTTCATAGCATGTGGTGTAGTAGATGATATCCCGGTCATTGTCAAAGCATAGAGCGGTGGCATAAAGAGTAGAGACTCCGGTGGAGCCTATCTTGCTGCAGGAATAGTCGGAAAGCGAGATGGTGTAGAGATCGCCGGCCGACGACATGCCATATACCTTGCCGGCAGCATCTACACACAGGCCGCCGGTGAAATTCATCGACGCATCGAGCGGAGCAAGCTCCGAGACATTGCCCAGAAGATCAAGCTTAAGCAGCATAGGATTCTTGGAGGCATTGAGACCGTAGGCAAGAGCATAGTTACGCCTCGGGAGCCATGCCGCTGAGAAAATTTCATATCGGTCGGTAAATTCTGTGTTTACGGTCTCGAATTTACCCGTCTGAGGGTCTATGCGCAGGAAATTGCGCAGCACCATGAAGCCCCAGTCTTCCACGTAAGGAGTGTATACAGCGCCATCGGCATAGAATGCCGCTCCATTTATATTGGTCTCCTTATGCAGCGAGATACCCGACGCGGAGGTGGTGGGAATGTTATAGAGTCCCTCGCGGCTGTTCCATCCCCAGGTATCATCATACGTGATCGCACCAAGCAGATCGGTGCCGTCGGGAGCCTTGAGAGTCTGCGCGGAAAAGGGGTTGGTGGATAAGCGGAACCGGGCATCGGCCATAGCAGGATGGCCGCCGGCTTCATTGACGCTACGGGCGTGTGATCGCGGACGCATAGCAAAATCGGCAAATTTCACTCCGCCCTCCGCCTTAGGCAGGCGGCGCGCATAATTGTGGTGGGGAGCCGCGGGGGGTGCGGCGCCCAATGACAACGTCATCAGGATCGCTGTCACAAGAAAAACGCAATGTTTCATAAGCGTAATTTAACTTTGAGATTATAGAAGAGATCCTTTGTATGTGTGTGTTTTTCAGGAAAAGTATCGTGCACAAAGTTAAACATTTTTTCGTAAAGTCCAACATTCAAATATGTTTTTTTAGAAAAATATACCCGCACCCGGCATATCAGACCTTAATGCCGGATGCGGATAATGAAAGAACTATCGCGCTTTTTTTTACAATGATTCGGTAAAAATTACCGAAGTAGTTGAAAGTTAAGTTAATATATC
>CAJTTA010000042.1 GCA_910579305.1 uncultured Muribaculaceae bacterium | reverse complement strand
TCAGCGTTCGAGCCATGCCTTTTTGCCATCTTCAAGTTTTATCGGACAGCAATAAAAATTTATTGTCTCCCTCCGGGCGGCTGATATTCCGAAGACATTCTGCAAGGCCTGCTGAGCGACACAAAGCGAGCCGCACCATAATTTGTGTCATTATGATGCGGCTCGCTTAAGCAGCCTGGGATCAGGCCGGATTGCGGTCTGATTCAGCTATCAGAGTTCAATGCATTCGGTTACGTTCTTTAAGCCACGGGTGCCGAAGTAACGAGTGAGGTCGCCCTTGATCTTCACTTTCTTGAGGTAGATGGCGGGATTGTTGCGGAGGCCGAGTATGTCGCGGGTTGCGCCGGCCTTGATGCCTACAGGGATAGAGGCTGCGGTGCTGGTCACGTCGGCACTTGCTGCGAGAATGCAGTTGGTATTGTTGTAAGATTCGGTGGTCACACCGGTCATGTCATTGGAGAAAGTTGCGCCTGTGGCATAAGTCATGCCGGTGATGTAGCCTACTACGTAGCCTTCCACCCACACTCCTGTGGCGTCGGTAGAGGAAGCGATTATGTCAGCCACTGTATAGGGGCTCTCTTCGCTGCCGGCACCGCCGGTCTGGCCGGGATCATTGCCGCCGGGGTTGTCGCCTCCTGAAGAGGAAGTCTTGCCTACGAGCACATTGTCCACACACCAGGTGGCATAGTTGGCATCAGTTGTGGCTGAGTAGCAGAAGCCGATGTAGATGGTGCCGGAGTAGGCGGCGAGAGAGAGCGAGCCGCTGTTAGTCCATGAAGAGTAACCGGAAGCGGGGGCTTCGGCCAGAGTGGGATTGAGTTTTGTGAGCTTGGCTGTAGTGGGATCGGCAGAGGTCATCACATATACCTCAAGCTTGGAAGTGGTTGAGCCGTAACCGTTCACCTGAGTCTCAAAGCTCATCACCTTCTCGGCGAGCTTGGAGGCATCGATGGCAGGAGTGATGAGCCAGCTTTCGAAGGGAGCGGTGCCCTTGTATCCGGTCATGGCTGCGTAGTTGTTGCCATTGAAAGTGGGGATGTACCAGTCCTTGTTGCCCTGCACGGTCTTGGTAGTCCATCCGGCGGGGATTGAGGTCGATGCGTTGAAAGTCTCATCGATGGAAGTGACGGTCTCGCCTGAGGGTACATCGGGAGTGAGGCCCTCGATCTTGTATTCGCTCACAGCGCCGGAGTTGTTGATGAGGCCATATGTGCCCATGTAAGTTTCAAATGCGCCGGTCACGTCGATCTTCTTTCCGAAGTTGCCCGGATTATCTATGAGGTTGCCGTTGGTGCGGAGAGATGAGCCTTGGGGAAGGGTGAGGATGAGGCACTTGGTGTAGTCGCGGCAGGCAGCTTCGGAAGCGATCACGAGAGTGTTGTCCATTTCAGCGTCGGCGCTCCATATGATCTTGTCATTGGAGTCGATGTCGCCCACGTTGGCCTTGACGGAACCCACGATGTAGCCGCTCACCCATCCGGATACTCCGGCATTCTGATTCTCTATGGCTTCGGCCACGGTGTAGGGGTCGGCAGCAGATCCTTTGGAGGAGAAGATGCAGTCCTGTGCGGAGCGCAGCTCAAGCTGCCAGGTGCCGTTGAAGTAAGAGAGTATGCCGCGCACAGTGCCTACACCTTCGGGAAGTATCTCAGCCCTGAAAGAAGAATAGTTGGAGTTGCGCACGGCCAGAGAGCCGCCATTGGCATCCTTGAGGGTGCGGGTGGTGCTTGCATCGCTTTCGGAGAAGGGGAGTGAGCCGCCTCCTTCGAATGAAACGTTCTTGAATTCCACGAGCTGGCTCTGCATCTGCTGTATTCCCTCGGGAGTGGTGGGCAGATTGTTCATGTCGGCCTCGATGATGTACATCTTGTCGGCGGGAGCCTCGGCGCCCTGCTTTATGATATAGTCGGAAGGCTGGGGAAAGCCGTTCAGCTCGGTGTGGTCTGAGAAGATAGCATAGTCCATGAAGGTCACCTGAGGCGTGCCGTTGTATTCTCCATAGCCGCCTATCTGCTGTAGGCCGGCGTATTTGCCGAAGCCGAGGTCAGTGAGGTTCACCACTATTTCCTGGCCTACGCGGTAAGTGTTGTTGAGAGCGGTCTGGTTGATGGAGAATGACAGGGCCGCAGTCTCATCCTGGATCACGAGCTTCTTATAGATATTGCCAGTGGCGTCGGAAGAAATGACGCGTCCATGTATTATTATATCCTCTCCGGAGGCGGTTTTTCCGAGAGTCTCATAGTAATTGTAGTCGTTCTGCCAGTGAGCGGCCTTAAGCTCGGCAATTGTAGTGTTGGGCTTCATTGTGGCCACCGGGGCGTCGAGAGGTGGCTGGTCGAAGTCGTTCTGGCAGGAAGTCAGAGCTGCGCCGGCGCATAGAGTGATGGCGGCCGGGAGAATGAATTTGCTAAATGATTTCATATGTGGTATGTGTTGTTTTGTTTAATTAGAATCGTATGCCTACATTGAAGTTGATCTTGATGCCCTGGTAGTAGCGTATGCGGTCGGCATACTTTTCGGCATTCATTTGTGTGTAGTCGAATCGGTTCTGCTGGTAGGCCTGCATCTGAATGTTGCGGTTGTTGAGGATGTTGTTGACATTCAGGTTGAAGTTGACGGAACCGAAAGAAGTGTAGAGAACCTTGCCTATCGAGGCATTGAGCACGAAGGCGTCCTTCATGTGTCCCTGGCGGGTTATGGCCTGCACATTCTCCATAATCTCCTGCTCGGTCTCTCCTGAGGTTCCGATGTTTTCAAGCGCTACGTGGCGCAGGGGAGACACAGCTATGTAGCCGTCGCCCATGTATGAGGCGTTGATGGAGAAGAACCACTGGTAGGGGGCCGCGTAGTCGAGGCCGATATTGTAGGCCTGTTGCGGAGCCTGGCCGATGTAGTAATTCTTGAGATACACGATCTCTTCGGAATCGGGATACAGTCCGTTTTCATAGGAGCGCACCATGGTGGGGCGGTTGGTGTATTGCGCGCGGGAGAATGTGCCCACAGCGCTCAGTGTGAGAGAGGGTGTGAGCAGGTAGCTCATGCCGAATTCCACACCCATGTAGCGGCGGTCTACGCCGGCGAGAAGGAGCACGGAGTTGGTGCCGATGGCATCATCGTAGAAGAATTTGCGCTCAAAGCCATCGTATGTGCCGGTCCAGTAGCCGGTGATTGAACCGCGGAACCGCGGATAGTTCCACACGTAGGAAATGTCGCCGGAGAGGAAGCGGGTGGAGGTGAGGCCGGGAGCGGCTTCATCCTTCACGGCAGCGTTGATGTAGGAGTCCCAGTAGGTGGGGGCCATTGTGCCGTAGGAGCCGTGGGCCACGAAGTAGTTTCGGCCGTTGAGCTTATATGTCGCTCCGGCCTTGATGGCGGCGTCGTCGAATGTGTGGCGGGTGCCGGTGCCGTAGGAATTTTCCAGGGCACGGCCGTTGAGCATGTGTCCTTTGCGGTAGAAATTAGTGTAGGTTACAGACAGGCCGTAGTTCACATCCCAGTGGCGGGTGTTGATCTGGTGCTGGATCCATGCGTTGGCGGTATAATTATAGATGTTGTAGTTTTCTTTCATTATATCGCCTTTCTTCACGCGGCGGTTGGGGTTGTTGAGGTCATTCTGAAGGCGAGGGTCATTGATACTGAAGTCGCGTTCATAGAAAGTCTCCACATCGAGCCAGTATTCGCCTCCGAGCAGGTCGTAGACGGTCTGGTAATAATGCGAGTCGGAGTAAGTGAAGGAGAGACCTGCCTGGAGAGTCTGGTGGTCATTGAGACGGTGATTGAGGTAGGTGTTGAACATCCAGGAGGTAGTGTTGGTGTGGCGGGCATACATTATGTAGTCGCTCATACCCTTTGAGTCCGGATAACGGGGATTGCCGAATTCGTTATTGTAAATGTTGGCGCGGTAGAGGTTGTCCCAGTTTATCTGGTGGAGGTTGGGGTCGGAAACCCAGAGGCCGATAGCCTCTTCGAAGGCTTGCTGCTGGTGCTCGTAGAGAGCTGTGCCGGGCTCGGCCGTGGGCGCCTTGTAGGAGGGGAGGTTGCGGTAATAGTCCGGGCGCCACTCGGTGGAGTTGCCGGAGCGTGCGATGTCGGTCTGTGAATAGCGGTTGTGGCGGAAAGCTATAGCTGTGTTGAGCGTTGTGCCCATCTTAGGCTTCCATATCCAGGACATGATGGCCGAGGGGTCGAAAGTGGTGCGTATGCGTGAAGAGCGTTTCTTGCCGTTGAACCAGCCCCAGGCCGGGTTATAGAGGTTGTCGTCGAGCAGATCGAAGGCTTCCTGGTAGGAGTAGCGGGCAGTGGCACGCTCCATGGGGGAGCCCCAGGTGGAGAAGTTGATGGAGTGCTGCTCGTTGAATATCTTCTGCACGGAGAAAGCGTAGGAAAGATTGTTGTAGAAAGTACCTTCGATAGATCCTTCGGGCGCGTATCGGCCCATGAGGGAGGCAGAGAATGCCCAGCCTGAGGGGAGGACGCCGGTGGAGTACATGAGTCCGGCGCGGAACATGTAGTCGGAGTTGGTATAAGTGGCCATGCCTCGGAAACCGGGTGCGTATTCGGAGGCGTAGGTGGTATAGTTGGTGGCGCCGCCGAGGTTACTGAATCCGAATGAAGCCGGTGCCAGACCGATTGCTACGGTCTTTGCACGGAATGTTGTGGATGTCATTCCTCCGAGACCGCCGAATGAGAATTGATTCTGGCTGTAGTCGCGGAAGTTGACGCCGTTGATGTAGCCGTTCTGCAGGTCGGAGTTATATCCGCGCATGCGGAAGAACACGGGCTGGAAATTGAATGATGCCTTAGAGTAGTAGACGTCATCGGTCGCACCCTGTATGGTGGCTATCGACTGATTGGAGTTTTCTTCATCAAGAAGGTTCATGTCTTCGAAGAAAAGATCCTGGTCGCCCATGTCGGTGGAGTTGAATCCTGACGGAGTCAGCTCAAGAGTGCCGAGGTTTGCCACAATTCCTCCGGAGATATTCACGTCAAGGAAGAAGTCCTGATAGCCGTCGGCTATGATCTGGAGGACGTCGGCACCCACCTGTGCGTTGGAGATAGAGAAAGAGCCAGTCTCATCGGTGATTACCAGTATGCCCTGATCGGAGAGCAGGATGTTGGCGTTGCTCACGGGCCGGTGCGTCTGAGCATCGGTCACTATGCCTTTGACTCCGGTGGCAGCCCAGGAGGATAGGGCGCAGGCTATGAGCAGGCATAGTGTGGTAAATAAAGTTTTCATATTGGTGTATAGTTATTATGTTCGGAATATCACTTCACAATCTGCTTGAGGAATATTTCGGTGGGGAAGTGGTCGGAATATCCGCCTATGAATGCCCCTTCGGAGAAAGTGCGGAACGGGTATCCGGCATATTTCCCCTCCTGAGCGCGCAGGAAAGCATCGTTAAACACTTTTGCGCCTATGTATGTGAGGCCGTTGGCTCCTCCGTCCAGGAGATTGTAGGAGATAATGATCTGGTCAAAGAGATCCCAGCGGCCGCGGTATATGTATGAACCGATGCCGTCGTCCAGCAGCTTGTGGAAAGGATTGAAGAATTCGCCGGGCGTCACCTCTCCCGCCTTAGCACGGGCCTTGAGCACCTGGGTCACAGACTTGTCGTAGGGAGAGTCATTGAGGTCGCCCATGACTATTATGCCCATCTTGGGATCTATCTTCAGCAGAGAGTCGGCTATCTGCATGCTCAGGGCTGCGGCCGCTTCACGTAGATAGGAGCTTTGCTCGGAGCCGCCGCGGCGTGAGGGCCAGTGATTTACAATGATTGCCACGCGGTCGGCACCCATTAGCCCCACTACGCACATCTGGTCGCGTGTCTTGAAATTTGGCTTTGACGGGATGTTAAGGCGATGATTGGTCACGGTGAGCACGCGGAATTGCTTGGGGTTATATAGCAGTCCTACATCCACGCCGCGCAAGTCGGGGGAGTCGTGGTGCACGATCTTGTAGCCGCGCGCCGCGATGGGTTCCGCCTTTACAAGATCCTGGAGAACGGAGATGTTCTCTATCTCGCTCACTCCGATTACTGCGGGGCCGTCGGGCGTCTTGTCGGTGGTGAGGCGTGATATGGCATAGGCCATATTGTTGATTTTCTTCCAGTACTTTTTGCCGTCCCAGGCATATTTGCCTTTGGGCGAGAACTCGAGGTCATACTTGCCGTTGTTGTTGATCGTGTCAAATAGATTCTCAAGATTATAGAAGGCAATGCCGTAGACTCTTGCTCGCTGTTTCTGAGCCGAAGCCGGCAGGATAGCCGCCATACACAGTATTACGGCGACCAGAAGCGGAAGATGTTTCCTTTTCATAGAGATATTCATGTATTGATTTATATGCAGTATAACAGGATATTCATCTATTTATTATCAATAGGTGAGTGAATGGGGTATTCGTGGGCAAAGATAAGTAAAAAATGTAAAATAAAGCTAAAGACTTTGGCAGAAACTTAAAAATTAACAAAATCTTCATGCTCCGGCGCCGCGTGTGAGGGAATGTGCTTTGTGTGGGATCGCCTATGATTCATAAAAGTCTCCCTGGAATAATCATGTCGAGAAAAATGCTTAATTTTGCATGTCATATTTTTTACAGCTTCTTATACATGTATGCTTACACTTAAGGATGCCCTCGCACGTTTCGGTACAGCCGGGCGCGTAGATGCGTTGAAGAAACTTGCCGGCGCGCGCGGGCCGCAACGATTTCTGCTCAAAGGCCTGGCAGGATCATCGGCCGCAATGGCCATGTGTCTGCTTCCCAAAAGCAGACACATCACTCTCATAGTTGCCGATGATGCCGATGATGCCGGATATATGTACTCCGATCTATCCGCTCTGCTCGGAACGGATGCAGTGCAATTCTTTCCCTCCGGCTATAAGAGGGGCATAAGATTCGGCCAGCCTGACGCTCCCGCGCAGATACTTCGCACGGAGACCATAGCGGCCTGCCGCAGCAAGGCCACGGCATTCATAGTGACATATCCCGAGGCGCTGGCGGAGAAAGTGCCTGCTCCCGAGAGGCTTGAGGCTCTGTCTCTGTCGTTGTGCAAGGGTGGACGCATGTTGCTCTCGGAGGCGGCTGCGAGGCTGCGTGAGCTGGGGTTTGTGAAGGTCGACTATGTCTACGAACCCGGCCAGTATTCTGTGAGAGGCTCGCTGCTCGATGTCTTTTCCTTCAGTCATGAGCTTCCTTTCCGCATCGATTTCTTTGATGATGAGATCGACTCGCTGCGCACATTCAACGTCGAGACACAGCTAAGCGAGACCCAGGTTGAGGAAGTGCGCATCATGGCTCCCGGCAGTGGCCGGGATGACGACAACATGGTGAGCCTGCCTGCTTTCCTTGGCCCCGGCACTCTCGTGATGGCACGCAACCCGGCGCTTGCTATCGCAAAAATCAGGGAGATAGCGTCGCAGACGCTGTCGGCATCCGCTCAATATGCAGGTGAAGGAGACGCTTCGGCCATGAGCAACGTGGTGGATTACCCCTCTTTTGAACGGGAATTCACCACTATGCGCACGGGCGCTTTCGGCGTCTCTCCCTCTATGGAGGATCCCGCCGCACCAGTCCTTGATTTCGGGTGTTCGCCTCAGGGGCTGTATCACAAAAACTTCAGTCTCATATCCGAATCATTCGGGAAGCTGCTTGACAAAGGTTTTGAGGTGTGTATCCTCTCTGATTCGGCCACACAGTTCACTCGCCTGCGGGCGATATTCAAGGAGCGGGGCGATGACCTGCCGTTCACCCCTGTGATGCCCACGCTTCACGAGGGCTTTTCCGACCCTCAGAGCAGCACATGCTTCTTCACGGATCATCAGATTTTCGACCGTTTCCATAAATATAACCTGCGCTCCGAGCGTGCCCGCTCCGGCAAAGTGGCTCTTTCGCTCAAGGAACTGGGCCAGATTGAGGTGGGCGATTATATAGTGCATATAGATCATGGAGTGGGCCGCTTCGGGGGGCTGGTGCGCACCGATGTGGCGGGACGTCCGCAGGAGATGATCAAGCTCATATATGCCGGCGACGACATAATCTTCTGTTCCATACATGCTCTGCACAAGCTGTCGAAGTACAGGGGCAAGGAGGGTATCCCTCCCAAGATCAGCAAGCTTGGCACCGGGGCCTGGCAGCGTGTGAAAGACCGCACCAAGGCCAAGATGAAGGATATAGCCCGCGATCTCATACGCCTGTATGCGGCCCGCGGGCATGAACAGGGATTTGCTTTCAGCCCCGATTCCTATCTGCAGCATGAGCTTGAGGCTTCATTTATATATGAAGACACGCCCGACCAGATCACGGCCACGGCTGCCGTCAAGGCCGACATGGAGAGCGCCCGGCCCATGGACAGGCTCATATGCGGCGATGTGGGATTCGGCAAGACTGAAATAGCGATAAGAGCAGCTTTCAAGGCGGCTGTGGATGGAAAGCAGACTGCTGTGCTGGTGCCCACAACGGTGCTTGCCATGCAGCATTATCACACTTTTGCCGATCGCCTGAGGGATCTTCCCGTGCGGGTAGACTTTATCTCGCGTGCCCGCAAGCCCAGGGAGGTGAAGCTGATTCTGGCCGATCTTGCCGAAGGGAAAATAGACATTCTCATAGGCACTCATAAGATCATAGGCAAAGGAGTGAAATTCAAGGATCTCGGGTTGCTCATTGTGGATGAGGAGCAGAAGTTCGGGGTGAGTGTGAAGGAGAAGTTACGCTCCATAAAGGTCAATGTCGACACTCTCACCATGAGTGCTACGCCCATCCCCCGCACTCTTCAGTTCTCGCTCATGGGAGCCCGTGACCTCAGCAATCTCAATACCCCTCCGGCCAATCGCCACCCTATTCTCACTTCGGTTTCCGTGGATGACGACGACATCGTGGCCGAGGCGGTGAACTTTGAGGTGAGCCGAGGGGGTCAGGTGTTCTATATATGCAACCGCATAGACCGCCTCGCCACTCTTGAGAACCGCCTGCACAGGCTTGTGCCCGGTCTGCGCGTAGTGGCCGCTCACGGACAGATGCCTCCCGAGAAGCTTGAAGAGGCTATCGTGGAGTTTTCCGATGGGGCTTACGATGTGCTTCTATCCACTACAATTGTGGAAAGTGGCATAGACATGCCCAATGTCAATACCATAATAGTGGATAATGCACAGAATTTCGGGCTCTCGGAGTTGCACCAGTTGCGCGGGCGGGTGGGCCGCTCTTCCCGCAAGGCATTCTGCTACTTGCTCACTCCTCCAGGCAAGAGCCTGACCGATGTGGCCCGCCGTCGGCTTCAGGCCATAGAGAGCTTCTCCGATCTTGGTGCGGGCATACACATAGCCATGCAGGATCTCGACATACGCGGAGCCGGCAATCTGCTCGGAGCCGAGCAAAGCGGCTTCATAGCGGATCTCGGATATGAAACATATCAGAAAATCCTGAAGGAAAGCATCACGGAGTTGAAGACCGAGGAATTTGCCGGGGAATTCCCCTCCGAGGAGACGGAAGCTTTTGTGGCCGATTGTGCAATCGAGAGCGATCTTGAGCTGAGGCTTCCCCCGGAATATGTGCCTCAGGAAGGGGAGAGAATCTCTCTCTATCAGGAGCTGGATAATATTACATCCGATTCAGGAGTGGCCGACTTCCGAGCCCGTCTCATAGACCGTTTCGGCCCTCTGCCCGAAGTGAGCGAGGAGCTTCTGCGCATTCCACCTCTCCGACGCATGGCCCGCGCGCTCGGCATAGAGCGTCTCAATCTCAAGCAGGGGCGCATGTATCTCTATTTTACGGGCGATGAGAACAGGGCATATTACCAGAGTCCCGCATTCGGGCGTATACTCACTTTCATGCAGGCCAATGCCGCGCGTTGCCGCTTCCGGCAGGTCAACGGACGCCGGTCGATGGTGATGGATGGCATAAAGAGCACTGCGGCCGCGCTTGCCGCACTTGCCTCGATGAGCGATATGCCGCCGGCCTGACAGCATCTCATACATCAATGGCCACTTCTGCCGGGTGACAGAGGTGGCCATTGATGTATGAGAGGAAGCCTGTAGCGATCAGCGCACGATCACTTTACGGACGCCGCCTCCACGCTTCTCCAGGCATATCATGCCTTTGAGAGGCTTTGCTACGCGGCGGCCGAGCATGTCATAGTATATGGCCTGGTGCGACTCAGCGCCTAAGCCTGCGACTCCGGAATCTTTTGAGATCGTTACGCTTACGGGCGCGCAGTGAGGGGAGACGTATTCTCCGTCGGTGGCTGCTACGGTGTAGAAATATTCTCCAGGCTCGAGGTTGTCGAAGCGCGTTGAGGTCAGTCCTCCGGTGGAAGCCAGGGTCTTCAGCAGGCTGTTGCCGGGCACGGTGCGTATGACTATGTCGTCAAGCGAGAGATTGCCGGCACTCTTGTGCCACACGAAGCGGAGTGCTTTGGCTCCTTGCGGCATTTCCTCAAAGGTGACTTCAAGCACGTCACGGCCCACGGGAGAATACTCGGCCACATGTAGCCACTCTCCTTCAATCAGGGCAAGAATCTCAAGAGATGAAGCGCTTGCCTGCTGCGCGCGGCTCCAGAAGGAGAATGAGGAGATGTCATCATCGAGCGTGGCGGTCTCAAGCCATGCCCCGTCTTTGTTCATCTTGAGAGAGGGTGAAGCCTCCCCGTAATTGCCATAGGAGGTATATGATTCTTTGGTGCTGGAAGTCCATCCGGCCGGCAGCGACGGTGTTGTGCCTGACCCCATGTCGGCCACTATGGAGAGGGGTTCTCCGGCACCTTTGGCAAAGAGCCTTACCTCATAGTCGACGGCCCCCTCCACAGGAGTCCATGCAGCTACGAAGAAATCCTCACCTTTCTCGGCAACCTCAAGGGCCACTGGTGTCTCGATGGGGGGCGGCAGGGGAGTTCCTCCGTCGACAAGGAATGTGATCACACCGGCGTTTTCCCTGATATCGGTGATGGGAAGAGGAATCTTGTTGCCCGACCAGTCCTTGAAAGCCGGAGTTGTGGAAGCAGTGAAGGAAGTGGCGCCTGATGTTCCGGGCCATGGATAAGAGGCAAGAGCAGAGTCACTGCTGTTGTCGGCATGATTGCCGGCCTCGATAATATCGACGTATTGGTGATAACGCGAGTTGTTTACGATATTTTCATCAAACACATCTGCATCAAAGTCTATATGCCATATGAGCATTCCATGTCCGGGGAGGTATTCATCCCAGCCTGTCTGTTGGCGATTTTCGAAGAGGAAGAATTCGGTTTCATTTCCTGTTGTTATGATGCATCCGTCGTTGGAAGCCTGTATATCCTCAAGCGTCACAGTCTCGGGGCCAGATAGCAGCCTGGGCTCGATCCATGTCATGGCATTTCTTTCGTAGATGGAATAGGAGGGGGGAGTGCGTCCGTCATTGTTATACGGGCCGTAGTCCATCACGCTCCAGGATCCGGGAGTGATGTAATAGACAGAATCATCATAATCAGTAGTGTAGAGATCGGGCAGACCCATCACGTGGCTGAATTCATGAATGAAGGTGCCGATTCCGTCGGGGCGGTTCTGCTCCCATTCATTGGAACAGGCATATCGGTCGATGGTCACCCCATCGAGCTTGAGGTTGATTTTGGCAGAGGTGAGTTCCCAGGAATGAGGCCACACAGAGTTTTCCGGGCCATAGGATGCCTCCCCTTGTCCGGCATAGAATACATATACATTGTCGACAAAGCCGTCGCCATCATTGTCATATTTGCTGAAGTCTATCTCCTCATCAAGAAGCCGGCACGCATCGACCACCATTTCTTCGGGGTGCAGGTCATTGTCGTAGACATCGTTAGCTCCGTAATAAGAGCGGTTCTGAGGCAGTGTCACCGGCCCGTAAAGATCAAAGTGCGGCCGGAATTGATCATTGCTGTTGTCTCGGAAATACTCACGGCAGCAGCCGGTGCCTCCATATTGGCTGAAGCCCTCTTCGTTGAGCATGGCCTCAAAGTACTTGTGGGGGTCTGACAGATTGAACTTCACATCCTTATAATTTACCAGAATTACAAGTACGTTTACATCGCCTTTGCGAGGGAATGTAGAGGTGAAGCGCCCCATGCCGTTCTGCGAGATTGCGTGTCGAGGAGCAGCCGCCCTGCGCATGACTTCTATATCCGAGGAAAGAGGGGTGCACAGTATGGCTTCGGAGGCCGGGCGCAGGTATGGATCAGAGGCAACTACACCGGTGGATACCAGCATGCCTTTGGTGGTGATACGGGCATATTCGTAGGCACCTGATACGGGATTTTGAGAAAGCAGCATGCCATCGGAGGTAATAATGAAGTGGGAGGATTCATCACCCACACGGCGCACCTGCAGAGTTGAGCCGTCAGGCTGTGTGACGGTGCGCAGATCGCGTTTTGCCGGCACCGCCCATGAAGAAAAGGATGTGAGCGCCAGGCCGGCAATAAGAAATAGTCTTGTTTTCATATGATAGTAGATATAGATTCAAGTGAAAAGCGTCTGCGAAGATAAATAAAAATCACAAATCATCAAAATTACGTTGGCCAAGTGCCGGCGGCGTTTCTGAGAAATACTCTGTTTGCGGTATTTAGAGTTGCCGAGGCCATCTAAAAAATGTTAAAAACACTATTTTTTCGGTATTGCGGTCGCTTTAAATTAGCGCTAATTTTGCACTCAAATTATACAGACTTTATGCAGGATTCAAGATTAAGGAAAGTAATTGCAGTGTGCGGCTTGGTGCTCGCAGCATCTACAATGTCGGCACACGTTGAGGCCGAAAGTGATACCGTGTCGGCTCCGGTCAAGGCGAAACGGAGCCTGCTATCCCGGTTGAGAGTGGGAGGATATGGCGAGGTGGCATATACCCGTAATTTCTACAGTGACAATGTGAATAGATACAGCCATGCTGCCGATTATAGGAATGCGCCGAGTCATGGACGTTTTGACCTCCCTCATGTGGTGGTGATGCTCGGTTATGATTTCGGCAAAGGATGGTCGTTTGGTTCAGAGATAGAATTTGAGCATGGAGGCGTGGAAAGTGCTGTGGAGATAGAGCAGGAAGAGGTAGGCGAATTTGAGAAGGAGATTGAGCGCGGAGGCGAAGTGGCTCTTGAACAATTCTGGATACAGAAGTCTTTCATGCCTCAGCTCAATGTGCGTGCCGGTCATATGGTAGTGCCTGTGGGCGAGACCAATATGCATCATCTGCCCACGGAGTTCTTCACAGTCTATCGCCCTGAGGGTGAGAGTGAGTTCCTGCCATGCACCTGGCATCAGACGGGAATCGAGGTATGGGGCCGTGCCGGAGCCTGGCGCTATGAGGCTATGTTTCTGGCCGGGTTGAATTCGCTCAATTTCTCTAAAGACAGATGGATAAATGCCGGTGCGGCAAGTGCTTTTGAGTTCACCCCTGCCAATAAGTATGCCGTGGCCGTACGTGTGGACAATTATTCAATCAAGGGCCTCAGGCTGAGTCTGAGCGGTTATTACGGTCATGCCTTCAATAACACTATCATGGCGGACAATGGCAAATATAAGGATGTGAAGGGGGCCGTGGCCATAGGTACATTCGGATTCGATTACAGGAATTCGGGATGGATATGGCGCGGTAATGTCGATTACGGTCATCTCTCGGATGCTGATGTCATCTCGGCCTATAATCGCGGGCAATCTTCCTCTTCTCCCTATAAGCGCACACATGTGGGTAAAGGCGCCTGGACTGTTGGCACGGAAGCAGGGTATGATATCTTCCGCCTGTTTCCCGATAAGGTGGATTCCGACAGTAAGCTTTATCTCTTCGGCAGATATGAGTATTATGACGCATATATGCCTACGCAGAATGCTCCCGCCTACACCTGGACTGAACGCCATCGCATTGCTGCGGGCATCAATTATTTCCCGCTGAAGCAGATTGTGGTCAAGATGGAGTTTTCCGAGAGATTCCTGCATAAGGAATATAACAATGAGCCCTCATTTTCAATAGGTGTGGCATATGCGGGTTTCTTCCTGTGATGTTTTTCAATGACGTGACAATAACCAACTATAAAATTAATATCAGTATATGATCAAGAAAATTTTTCCGGCTCTTGCAGCCGCTCTGCTGCTTGTCTCCTGCAGCGAGAATGATTCTCCCGTAGTGCCGGGTGTGGATGAGAAAGATGCCGCTTATGAGGCGATAGCGAGGCAGTATCTCGACAATACGGTGAACATCACTTACGCCAATCTTGCCGATTATGCCGAATTGCTTGTGACCGATCTGCAGAATCTGCAGGTGGATAAGACCGATGCCAATGTGCGCAAGGCCTGTGAGTCTTTCCTGGAGGCTCGCAAGTGGTGGGAACGCAGCGAGGCATTTCTCTATGGCGCGGCAGCCGACTTCGGCATTGACCCCCACATAGATTCATGGCCTCTCGATCGTGCGGGGCTTGTGGCAGAGATGGCCAATGCGAGCCACATAGCCTCTCTCGCAGCAGAGGATGGCGATGTGTGGGCCGGCGCGCATCTCGGCCCGGAACTCCTCGGATTTCACGGCATAGAGTATATAATCTTTGCAAACGGTGCACCCAAGGCCGCTGCCGCTATTCCTGACAATGAACTGATCTATGCGATTGCCGTGGCCGGCGACCTGCGTAACAAGACTTATCAGCTTGAGCTCTCCTGGGCAGGTGCCGATGCCGTGAAGGCTGCGCGTCTTGCCAAGGTGGATGAGGAGCTGGAATGGCCTTTCACTGTGGCCAATACCGGCATAAGCTATACTGACAACATGCTTTCCGCCGGGAAGGCCGGCAGCACTTATCGCACATGGACTCATGCGATGGAGGCTATCGTGGACGGGTGCATAGACATAGCCGATGAAGTGGGCACTCAGAAAATAGGCAAGCCTCACACCGGTGAGGATGTGAACTATATCGAGTCTCCTTATAGCCAGAAGTCCATCATAGACTTCCATGACAATATGACAAGTATAGAGAACGCATATATGGGGGGCATTCCGGAGCGTCGCAATGAGGCGCACTCCATGCATGCCTACATAGCATCGGTAAATCCCGAACTTGATGCCAGGCTCGTGGCTGCCATTGAAAATGCCAAGAACAAGATAACGGCCATGCAGGCTCCGTTTGTGCAGTATTTCACTCACGCATCAGCCGGAGAGGCCATGGAGGCGTGCCGCGATCTGGCCGATGTGCTCACTGAAGTGAAACAGCAACTGTCGAAATAATGCGGAATCATGGATTACAGAAACTTTGCATTTCTTGCCTGTGTGGCCGTTATTGCGGCCTCATGCAGCAATGATGATCCTGTCCTTCCCTCGGGAGGGGACGCTCAGGAACTGAGCGAGGAGTATTATGCCGGCGGACGCCTCGGCACTACATTCAATACTTCGGCCTCGGCTTTTGAAGATCCCACTCCCGCCGTGGAGCAGGCCGGACTTACTGACCGCTTCAAGTATGGCGAGATGTTTTTTGAGCGCACGTATAACCAGAGCACCAAGCCATTCAATGGTCTCGGGCCACTCTACATACGTTCTTCCTGTGTGGCCTGTCACCCCGGTTACGGCCATGGCAAGCGCATGGACAGGTATCGCGCCAATGACTGGGGCAATGGCTATCTGCTGGTGCTGACGGATAAGAATGACACTTATCTTTCTTCGCTCACAGGTATGCCGCAGACCAAGGCTGTGGAGCCCTTCAAGGCCCCGATAGATGAGGAGAAAATCATGATAAGCTGGCTTCCATATACGGATGAGTGGAACAATACGTTTCCCGATGGCGAAAGCTATTCTCTGATTTATCCGGAGGTGAAGATACCGGCCGATGCTTTTTATGTGCCGCTGGAGGTGGGAGGAAAGCCCATCTCTCACTCCGATCTCGTGGTGCGTCTTGAGTCGACCATAGGCATATATGGCACCGGTCTGCTCGATGCCATAGATGATGATGATCTCAAGGCGCAGTATGCCCTTGAGGAAAAGAGCGGCGCACGCATCAATCCCGCGATTTTCCAGAATGGCGAGTGGACAAGTCTCTATGGCGCCACGAGTCATCCCAAGAGGTTTACCTATGCTCTGAGCCGCGGCCCGCTGCAGGATGCCGCCGGCGTAAATGCCATATGGAATATAACTAATGTGACCCGCAGCGACCGCCGCTACCACTATATAACGGATGTATATGCGCGCACTGCGGCCAATGATCCTGAGGTGCAGAGCAAGTTCTATACATATTTCCCGGAATGGAACAAGACGGGTGATGTCTCTTACGATATCTATGATTATCTAATGAATAAGGAGCTTCCCGTGGAGATGACCGATGAGGATTATGTAGACTTCATGATATGGCATCGCGGGCTTGCCGTGCCTGCTGCCCGTGATCTTGATGACCCGGAGGTGAAGATGGGCAAGGAGCTGTTTACGCGCATAGGATGCGCTACGTGTCACCGTCCTTCCTGGACTACGGGCGATGACATATTCACTGACCCCAACGGATTCTTTGCCGACGGTGACCCTCGCTTGCCCCGATATCCGCATCAGAAGATATGGCCGTACACCGATATGGTGCAGCACCGTTTAGAAATGATCAATGACATAAGAACGGGCTGGTGCCGCACCACGCCTCTGTGGGGCCGCGGACTCTCGGCCATATGCTCCGGACACAGCGACAGGTTGCATGACTGCCGCGCGAGAAACACGCTGGAGGCAATAATGTGGCATGGCGCTCCTGCCTCCGATGCAAGAAAGACGGTGGAGAATTTCAGAAAATTATCAAAGGCGGAACGCGATGCCGTAGTCCGCTTCATCGAATCGATATAAGACTTTGTGAAAACATCTCGGTTGAGCTTAATTTCATTCGGATTGCTCACTGCGGTCACGGTCTCTTTGGCCGTGATCTCGGTGGGCAGTCATGCAGGATGGCCGGTGGCAATCTACACGTCCTGGCCCATGGTGACTCTGTGGAGCCTCGCGGCTGTGGCTTCATTGGCGCTGATGTTGCGTCGGCATATTTATAAGAGGCCGGTAGTGGCGGCTCTGCATCTGGCTTTAATTGTGATTCTGGCAGGAGCACTGCTCACGCATCTCACTGCGGAGGAGGAAAGATTGCATCTGCGTGTCAATGGAGGAAGCGTGACCGCGACCGATGATCTCTCTCTCCGGCTCCCTTCGGCCATAAGTCTCGACAGCTTCAGGGTGGATACTTATCCGGGCACAGGCACTCCCCGTGATTTTGTGGCGTGCATAAGCGATGCAGCCGGACGGAGTTCCGTAGTGTCAATGAACAGTCCCGGGCATCTTGCCGGCTATACTTTCATCTCGGAGTCCTACGACAGCGATGGCGGGGGCATTACATTCAGCATAAGCCGCGATCCCTGGGGCATAGGAGTGACTTATGCCGGATATTTCATGCTCGGAGTCTCGATGTTGCTTTATTTCTTCCGGCGGGATTCGGAATGGCGTCGCGCTGTAAGGAAGCTGTCGGCCGCCGCGCTCATGGTGCTCCCTCTGACAGGCATAGCTGCGGAGACATCGGCCATAGCCGGAGAGTTAGGCCTTGTCACGGTGTATTACAATGGGCGTCTGTGCCCCATGTCGGCCCTGGCGCGAGACTTTACGGCCGGACTTACAGGAGGAGCGTCTTCCTATAGGGGGCAAAGTGCCGATGAGGTCTTGGCGGGATTCCTCTTTGACTTCAGTCGATGGAAGAGGGAGGAGATACTGCGCGTGGATGACTCCGAGTTGCGAAGGATACTGAAGTGCGATGGGAAGCACGCCAGTTATGAGGCTTTCTTCAATGCCGTGGCCTCGGGGCGCATCAATCTTGAGGATGAGGCCTCGCGCCGCAAGTATAGCAAGGAGATAGACAGGTTTGAGGCAGTGAACATGCTGGTAAGCGGCGAGTTATTGAAGATATTTCCCGTAGAAGAGGCTGGTGAGGCAATCAGGTGGCTGGGCCCGACCGACCGACTCCCGGTGGAAATTGATAATGAGAGGTGGCTCTTCATCCGTAAATTCCTTGGTCTGCTTAACGAGCAGGTGCAGCGTGGCGACAGATCCATGCAGAAATCGCTGCTGGAGGGATTGAGCCGATATCAGAAGAAAGTGACCGGAGATGCCACACCCTCTCGCGATCGGCTGGAGATGGAACGCGTCTATATAGCAGTGGCTTCGGCACGGTGGCCATGGATGGCTGTGACTGCCACAGGCCTCATCCTGTTTGTGCTGACCGCATCCGGATTCGGCCGCCCCCGGTGTCTGCGCCTCGCAGGGGTGAGTGTGGCCGGCATACTTCTGTGTGGAGCGACGGCCATGACGGCATTGAGATGGATAATAAGCGGGCATGTGCCAATGTCCAATGGCTACGAGACCATGCAGTTTCTGGCCTGGATACTGCTTCTCGCCGCAGTGCTCTGTCGCCGCATAGGTATATTGGTGCCTATGGGCATTCTTGGTGCCGGCCTCGCTATGGGAGTCTCGGTGCTCGGGGGAGCCGGCAGCTCGGTGACGGGCCTCATGCCGGTGCTTGATTCAAAGCTGCTAAGTGTGCACGTGGCAATGGTGATGAGTGCATACGCATTGTTCTTCCTAATGTCACTCACCGGTCTCCTTGGATTATGCAAGAAGCAAGAGGCAGCGCGCTTGGCCACACTTAACCGCGCAATGCTTTATCCGGCTCTGATGCTTCTTGCCGCAGGTATCTTCACGGGAGCCGTGTGGGCCAACGTGTCTTGGGGACGCTATTGGGGATGGGATCCCAAAGAGGTGTGGGCGCTTATCACCATGCTGGTGTATTCACTTGCCGCGCACCCTGGGCTTATACCATGGTTTGAGAATCCACGTAAGTTCAACTTCTTCTCGGCGATAGCGTTTATCTGCGTGATAATTACTTACTTCGGCGTCAACTTCATCCTCGGAGGCCTGCATAGTTATGCCTGAGCTCTTCAGCGCATATTATGGCGAGAATTATCTTCTTCATAATGACACGGTGTTATGGAAATTACTTGTAGATGTGGGGAGTGTATGAGTAAGGGAGATTCCTGAGTATGTCGGAGTCAAAGCCGTCGGCATTGAGAATGTCGTCATACTCTATCGTTAGCGTGATTACGCGGCCGCTTATCTGGTTCTCGGATATTTCGATGCGCAATACCTTCTCGTCCGGGAATGTCAGTTTGTCGA
>CAJTTA010000041.1 GCA_910579305.1 uncultured Muribaculaceae bacterium | reverse complement strand
GAGTGCAAAGTTACGGCCTTTTTCTCAATTGACCAAATGTTTTCGCAAAAAAATTATCCTTTTTTGTAAACTTTTTCGCAATGCTTTGCTAATCAGACATATACAAGTCTGCCAAAAAACACTGCTTTTTAAGCATTTTTACCCCTCAAGCCGCCTTTTACCGCTGCTCGGCATCTGCTCGAGGTCGGAATTCATCTCTCTCGGCCTATATTTTAAGAGAAAAATCAGAAATCAAGGCGGCAATTTCTTTAATTTCCCCCTCCGAAAGATGCGGATAAAGAGGCAAACACAGAACCTGAGATGCCATAAGACTTGCCACCGGCAATGATTGCGCTGCCTTCAAATACTTTTTATAAGGCTCAAAATCGCTGACAAGCGGATAAAAATATCGGCGCGCATGAATTCCCTTCTCCTTCAGATAAAGATAGAGCTCATCACGCGTATGGCCATATTCTTGCGCATCTATATATAGTGTGTAATACGCATAATTATATTCCACGCCATCGGCTATTGCAGGATGCCTCACTCCTCTCACCCCCTGCAGGGCGCCGTCATACACCTTACTGAGATGCTTGCGCTGCCTTATCGAAGCATCAATATTTCGCAAATTCAACAGACCATAAGCAGCTCGCATTTCATCCATCTTGGCATTCAGCCCCTCACTTTCCACCGAAACCTCACCTGTGATTCCAAAATTGCGCATGCGGTCAAGCCGCTGCTTCTGCTCTAATGAGGAGCACACCACTGCCCCTCCTTCCAGACTATTGAACACCTTGGTGGCATGAAAACTCAACGTTGCCATATCACCGTGAAGAAGTATGGAATGCCCTCCCGATTTTACCCCGAAAGCATGGGCCGCATCATATATTACTGGAATATCATAACGCTTCGACAACTCTGCAAAGTCATCTACAGCACACGGATAGCCATGAACATGCACCGGAAGAATCGCTCGTGTGCACTGCGTGATAAGCCGCTCTGCAGCTGATGGCGACAATGTGCCATATCCTTCCTCAACATCAGCGAAGACGGGCCTGAGCCCCATCCATTCAAGCACTCCTGAAGTAGCGACAAAGGTATAAGGAGTAGTGATCACCTCTCCTGACTCAACTCCCAACGACCTGAGAGCAAGCATAATAGGCAGCGTCCCATTAGTCATTACACTTACATAGGGCACACCGAGCCAGTGCTCAAGGGCAGTCTCAAAGGCCTTAAGAAACGTCCCGTTGTTGGTAAGATTCCGAGTATGCCACAACTCTCGGATCGTACTTACGAACTCTTCAAAATCAGGCATTATTGGAGATGTAACATATATCATACACTATATTTTTAACGCTGCTATACGCGCTCCCCAAGGCAAGCGCAATAAATGAGATAACGATAAATAGAGCAATATACCTGCCGCAATGGATATCAGCAGCCCGAAAACTGAATCCTCGGGAAATAACAAGGCAATTATCCGGGCTACAACTCCGGAAATAAGAGACATAATGAAGGGCGCGCACACCAGCTTAATTTGACCGAATATTGAAAACAAGGCATACCCCCCTGAATACCAGGTATTTACAACCAACGATACCACAGAAACAATCAATAAGCCCCAGCACACAGCCATAACACCATGAGGCACGGCAATACATAGCATCAATACCGCAAGCAACTTCTTTATTACCTCAAGCCGCAAAAAAAGATCAGACCGGCCCACCACATTAAGCAGACACAAATTAAGTGCGTGCAACGGATACAACATTCCGGCAATACAAATTATCCTGAACATCGGCACAGCTCCCGACCATTCTTCATTAAACAGCAAAGCGAATACCGGCGTAGAAAGCGCACACAGCAACGCCATGACAGGAAAAAGCACCCATACACTCATTCCAAGAACTCTGCCAAACATAACCCGCAATCGCTCCGGCCGACATCCGGCCCTGCTGAACATCGGCATAGCCACACGCATTATTACCCCCGTGGCAACCGATGCCGGCAAGATAGAGAAAGACTGAGCCCGCCAATACAAACCGGTCTGGGCCGGATTGAAAAACTTGCCTATCACAAGCACATTAAGATGCGACCATACAGTGTCGATAAGCGCAGAAAGCATCACCTTCCATGAAAATGACATGAGCGCCCCTGCCTCTTTCCTGCAAAATCTCAACCTCCCGAACCCCGGCACGAGCACCCACAGCAACAAGGCTCTCACTCCCCACATGGCAACCTGCTGCCACACAAGTGCCCAGACCCCAAAACCCTTGACAGCCATAAGAATTCCCACTGCTCCTGAGATAATCACAGCCGTACCCGAAACCTTAAAAAGCCGGTCAAACCTCATAGCCGACACAAGTCGCGCCGTCTGCACCACACACAAGGCATTAAGCGGAATGCCAATACACATTATACGCATAATGTCGGCCAATATAGGATTCCCATAAAACCGAGCCACCGGATCGGCCAAAAACCACAATGCAACATAAGCCACGACTCCCGCCGATACATTTAATACAAATGCCGTGCTATATGCCAAAGCCGTCCCATGTGCCCTGCGTATCAAGGCCTCAGTCATACCCGAATCCACAAACACCCTGGCTACAGCCACAAAAATCTGCAAAACGGCAACCAGCCCGAAAGCCTGCGGCGACAGGAAACGGGCCATGATTACCGACAATACAAAACTTGCCCCTGTAGAGCCGAAGCTCTCAAGGGCACTCCAAAGCATGCCTCGCCCCACTACGCGGGAGAGCGTCATTTCAACTTAGAGCTGAAATGCGGGCAATATATTTGCCTATGATATCAAACTCGATATTCACCTTAGTTCCCGGTGCTATCTTGCAGAAATTAGTATTGTCATGCGTATAGGGGATGATCGCTACAGAAAAACGATTTTCCGTAGGATCACACACCGTGAGACTCACCCCGTTGACAGTCACAGAGCCTTTATCCACAGTGACATAGCCGCGACGCGCAAGCTCCCTGTCAAACTCATATTCAAACGTATAACGCCAGCTGCCATCCTCACTCTCCACAGCTACACACCGGGCCGTAGTGTCCACATGCCCCTGCACTATGTGGCCGTCCAGGCGTCCGTCAAAGCGCATGGAGCGCTCCACATTTACCAGGTCTCCCACCTTGAGATCACCCAGATTAGAGCGCAGCAAAGTCTCCCTGATTGCCGTCACAGTATATGTGCCGTCACCCGGAAGCGCAACGACAGTAAGACAGACCCCGTTGTGAGACACCGACTGGTCTATGCGCAATTCATCAACAAAGCTACACGCAAGGGTGATGTGAAGATTGTCCCTGTCATGGCTCAGAGCTACTACCCTGGCCGGCTCTTCTACTATTCCTGAAAACATAAAACGTCCTGTTTGTTATTCTATATAAGCGGATGAAACCATTACGGCATCACCCCCCTTTAATTCTGATATTTCTTGCAAAGTTAGCAATTATTCGCTAATTTTGGTGCGTCAACTCTAAAATAGTCACCATGAATACACTTACCCTGCCTCCATTGAGCACATCATCCACTCCTCCCGGATTTCCCAAAAGCAAACAGCTGACAATCGTAGGAGCCAGCGGTGCCGGCAAAACCCGTTTCATGCACAGACTCGTGACAAGCGCTGGCCCCCGGGCCTACGTCCTGTCGCCTATAGGTGCCCTCATCGATTCTTCCGAAAGCTCTATCCGCACTGCCTACGAGCAGAACTACTGCCTCCGCCCCGGAGCAAGCCCTATAAACGACCTCGACAGACTCATCGAAATGCTGCTGCATGATGAATTCACCTATCTCATGTCCGTGAAAAGCGCACGCCTCATGGGCGACAACTCCGCACGCTTCCTCCCTACCCGGCTTGACAAACTCGTAAAAATGTGGCAACGCATCTTCCCCGGCAATCAGATAATGCGCGAACCCGGCAAACTCATGTTCAGCACAGAATGCGGAAAAGACCTCGTGGGCTCAATCAAACTCAGCAGTGGAGAGCGCACCGTGCTGTATTACATCGCCGCCCTTCTCTATGCCCCGCAAGAAGCTATTGTATTTGTAGACGAGCCTACAATGTTTCTTCACCCCTCACTCATGCAACCCCTATGGAATACCGTGGAAGGAATGCGTCCCGACTGCACATTTGTCTATAACACATCCGATGCCGAATTCCTGTCTTCCCGCACATCTAACGCATGCATATGGGTGCGCAGCCACAATGCCGAAAACGAAACCTGGGACTATACTCTCCTATCTCCCGGATCCCTCCCCGACGACCTCTTCATTTCACTCATAGGATCCCGCCGGCCGGTACTTTTCATAGAGGGAGACGCCACTCACAGCATTGATGCAAAGCTATACCCACTGGTATTCCCCGGCTGCATCGTGCGTCCTCTCGGATCATGCAACAAGGTCATCGAAGCCACTCGCTCCTTCTGCGATCTGCGACCCATGCACCACCTCGAAAGCCATGGCATAGTAGACCGCGACAGGCGCACAGAACATGAAGTGGAATACCTGCGAAGCAAAAACATAATGGTGCCCGAAGTGGCCGAGATTGAAAACATATTCATGCTTGAATCCGTAATACGCATCATGGCCGCCCGGCGCAAGAAAAATGTAGAGCGGATAGTGACTCGAGTGAAGCGAACTGTCATAAACATGTTCAACCGCATGCACCGCGAACAAGTACTGCTACACGTGCGGCACAAAATGAAACGCGACCTGGAATGCCGTTCCGATGCACGTGTCAACTCCATCGACGCTCTTGAGAAACACCTGCGCCACCTGCCCCAAAGCATAGATGTAAGAGGCTATTACAACAAACTAATGAACGAATTCAGCCAAATGATACATCACGGAGACTACGCCGGCATTCTGCGCGTATTCAATCATAAACCAATGCTTCCTGAAAGCGGAGTCATAAATCTTCTCGGTTATAAAAGCAAAGAAGAATACATCTCATCTGTGCTCGACACATTAAAAAACGAGTCCTCCGACTCACGACTCCTTCGCAAGGCAATACGCGCATGTTTTTCCCTGCCCGAAGAAGAATAACAGATATTTTCGATATATATATTACATAATGATATCCACCTTGATTCTCGCAAACGAAACATTTATTTTAATTTAGTTTGCATATTCGTAATATTATCCCTACCTTTGCGTCCCAACAAGAGAATTCTCCTCGATTTATATCCATCATTAAATAAATCCCCATTATGAAGAAACTTCTCCTTTTGGCCATGACGGCCTCCTTCGCACTTGCTGCGCAAGCCGCCCTTCCATTTGAGAAAGGCAAGACCGTCCCGCGCAGGCATGCCCACCGTGCTGCTGCCGCGCCATCGCTTGCAGCTGAAACCCAGACGCTCCTTGATGAGGATTTTGCCAAATTCTCCGATGGATCGGAGAGCGCACCCGGCCCTGAAATCACCTATGAAAACTCCTATCACATTCCCGAGGCTATGACAGCCATGCCGGGATGGACAGGCCAGGGAGTGCGCCCCGCCGGTGGATGCGTATCCCTACATCCATGGGAAGACAGTTACGGCGACACCCGAGGAGGATACATCTCCACACCAAAGATTATGCTTGACGGCACTGCCACACTCACATTCAGAGCCAAAGCCGCAGGCTCTGATAACGCACTGCTTTGGGTGGCATTGTGTGATGATGACTATGGCCCGGGCGACGATTCATTCGACCTTGAAGTGTCAGCCCAATGGCAGAACTTCACCCTTACAGCATCCAACGGCTCACTGGAAATGCCATCATATTTCCAATTCATGGCCGAAGAGGGAATAATCCTCATCGATGATGTGAAGATTGAATTCAAGCGCGACCGCATAGGGCGTCCCTACCCATTGCATGCCATCAACAACTCCCCCACTGAGTTTGTAGCACGATGGGAACCGGTCAACGGTGCCGAAGCCTATCTGCTCACAGTGCTATGCACCAGCGCGCCCACCGACATTGTCACAGGCGAAATCTTCGAAAGCTTCGACAATCTCAACATCAATGATGACGGCAAGACAATCAACACCGACAATCCCGGATACCCCGAAGGCTGGCTCATTTCTGTGAGCGAAAAGGGCTCACAAGACATTTCAGCCGAAGAGGGCAACGCCAGCTCAGCTCCATTGTCTCTCATGTTCGACGCTGTCGGCGACATGATAGAATCTCCCGTCACACCCGAACCCATCGACAACCTATCCTTCTGGTGCAAGCCCACAGCCTATCAGGATGACTACGGATCAATGTCGCTCATACGCCTTGAGATATACCACTCCTCCAACGACCATTGGGAAAGCATAGCTCAACTCGGCTACTTCAATTTCCCTCCCGAAGGCGGTATATACACCCTTGATCCCAATGCACTCGGCAACGATGTGACACGCGTGAGATTCTCATACATCCAGAAAGGGAATGTAGACTTCTACATCGATGACATCAAGCTGCACTATACCACACAAGGCATTACGGCACCATTAATGGATGACCTGAGAGTAGAAGGTACAGAATATACTGTCTCTGACATAAACCCCGCCAATGAATACAACTACTTTGTGAAAGCAGTAAGAGATGACCTCATTTCATCTGCCAGCTACTCTGTATGGGTAGACGGCATCACAGGCCTTAAGGTAGAGACAAGAGAGGCCACAGATGTCACCGAAACTTCCTTTACGGCTCAATGGCTTCCGCTTGGACACGCCACATCCTACACCGTCAACGCCTTCCGCGTGCTTGAAGCTAAAGAGGATATGGAGAATGTGACAGTACTTGAAGAGACATTCGACAACATCAATGAAGGCACAATCGAGAATCCCGGCACCGACTGGATTTCACCCTTCGACTTCGGAGCAAAGGGATGGGCTGCCACATCATGGTGCGCCACACAACCTGCCTGGGCCGCCGGAATGGCCGGCACTACCGGCACCAACATCTGGATGGGCACAGCCGGACTTGTATATACACCTGTACTCGACCTATCCTGCTACGATGGCAAGGGCATACAAGTAGATGGCACATTCGTGACAACCGTCGATTCTTTCAAATATGACAATGCTGATGAACCGGAAGGCATATTCGCCATTATCATGGACAGCTCCGACCTCACGCAACCCATAGCCTCGGGCCTGCTCGACACACCTGTACAAGGTTCTAACACCGGCACAATACTTATTGAAAATGTGCCGGCAGATGCCGACCTCTCCAAAGTAGTCATAGCATTCATGAATAAGAGCGGACTCAGTTTCTTTGTAGACCATGCCAAAATAAGCATGAATGTACCGGCAGGACGCATTCTCTCCACTCCGCTCACCACAGCATCCACAGAGGAAACCTCTTATGGATTTGAAAACCTCGACCCGAAATTTGATCATGCTTTCTCCGTAACAGCATCGACCACACACAACTATGAGAACTACATCTCCATGGCATCAGAAATGCGCCATGTAAAGACGTCTTCAGCCTCAGTGACCGAGATTAATAATGATCAGTCAGACAAAATCACCATAACTTCGGAAGCAGGCATTCTCCACATCGATGCGCCGGCCGGCATACACTCAGAAATATATACCACCTCCGGAATAAAAGCAGGAGGCGGAATCGGCAGCTACAGCCTGCCGGTAGCCCCGGGCATATACATCGTGCGCTATCCCGGCCATGCCATCAAGACTGCAGTACGCTGATATATACGCAGTCTAACAGATAATCCTCCATCAATCCATTGATTCCGACACTACCCGGCGACTCCGGGTAGTGCCTTTTCATATTATATATGAAAGTCGATTTAATATTTTCTTAACAACTTTCCTGATAACTTACGTGTTGATTATATATCGGAGACATATTTCCCGAGCATCACCTTAATCAACACATTCTTATGGAAAGCACCATCAGAGAGCGCATCGTGTCGCTGCAATCACACCTCAGGAACTTTGCCTTTCGCCTCACCGGCAATGAAGAGCAGGCATCTGACCTGCTGCAAGACACATCACTGAAAGCGCTCTCCTGCGAGTCTCAATTTTCCGAAAACGTAAATTTCAAAGGATGGATCTTCACAATAATGCGCAATATATTCATCAACGATTACCGGAAACGCGCACGCCGAAACACCATCATTGACTGCACTGAAGACTACTACCAGCTGAGTCTGCCGCAAGAATCCGGATTCACTAATCCCGAAGGAAGTATAGCGCTCAAGGAAATACTCCTTGCCATGCGAAGCATGACCGATGAATATAAAATCCCCTTCACCCTTTATATCGAAGGCTATAAATACACAGAAATTGCCGAAAGACTGCAATTGCCGTTAGGCACTGTAAAAAGCCGCATCTACCTGGCCCGCCGACAGCTCCGCTCATCCCTTAAGGACTATCGGTAACACCGGGTCAAGATATTTCGCAATAATAAGCTATGATCCTCATTCAAGGCCCTTAAGAAGGCCCGGACGCAGACGCAACGTGCGTTCCATTGCCTGCTCCTGCTTCCAGGCGGCTATACGAGCAAGATGGCCGCTCAAAAGCACTTCCGGCACTTTCCAGCCCTTGTATTCAGCCGGACGCGTATAAACCGGAGCCTCCAGCAAAGCATCCTGAAAAGAATCAGAGAGCGCACTCTGCTCATCCCCTATCACCCCCGGGATAAGACGCACTATCGAATCGGCTATCACCGCCGCCGGCAACTCTCCCCCTGTGAGTACATAATCACCTATGGATATTTCCTTTGTCACAAGATGCTCGCGTATTCTATAATCCACACCTTTATAGTGGCCGCACAAAATTATAAGATTCCTTGCCATGGAAAGAGTATTTGCCATAGGCTGCGAAAGAATCTCCCCGTCAGGACTGGTAAATATCACCTCATCATATTCCCTCTGCTCCTTAAGCGATGAGATACATCTGTCCACAGGTTCAATCTGCATGACCATGCCGGCCTCTCCCCCAAATGGATAATCATCCACCTTTCTATGCTTGTTGAGAGTATAGTCACGAAGATTATGCACTACAATCTCTGCAAGCCCCTTGTCCTGGGCACGCTTAAGGATACTACAGGTGAGCGGCCCCTGTAGCATTTCCGGCATGACGGTTATTATATCTATTCTCATAAAATTTACACCTTGTTTCAAAACGTCCACGGCCAGTAGCAATTACAATGACCTCATACGTCTATCCATTAGAACTTACAAAAGTACAAAAAATGAACGACGCCCGCAAACGTCCTGTCCCGGCAACTTCCCTAAAAATCCCGAGCGACAATACCCGCGACAATACATACATCTGCAACGAAGCGGCTACCATCCATAGCCTTAACATGATTTAACAACATTTTCACCCATCTATCCGGCTACTTTACTTAACTTTGCTTCATGAAGCTCTTGAATCCACTCCGGCGTAATGCTCTGCTTTGCATGCTGCTCTGCCTTGTAGCATCATGCGGAGGCTACGACAACACCAGAGCTGAGGAGCTGATCGATAAATATAACAATACCGGGCGGCTAACGCACAAAGAATATGGAGAACTCATTGATATGAGTGCCGAAGCCATGGAGCATTGTGTATCTATATATTCCAACCTGGCTAAACAAAGCGACCGCATGTCAGCCGATGAATATCAGACCGCCTTCAGCCAAATGAAAAATGACATACTTGAAAAATATGTCTATCTGAATGACATAATAAACATTCTTTCTTCCTCAAAGCACGCTATGGGAGAACAGAATTATAATCAATGGATGGCTGAAAATCAAAAATTTGACCAAAATATAAAACGTATTTCAGAAACAATAAAAAACTAATTGTAATGAATAAACTTATCATCTGGCTGTCAGCAGCCATAATCTGCCTGGGCTTTACAGCCTGCAATGATGACAACACTGAAAATGATGCCGCACTCACACAGCAGCTCATAGGCAGCTGGCATCTCATCTCCGAAAATGACAAAAGCACTAACATGCTCGCTTACACATTCCGTGCACAGGAATTCATCTACAGCACATCTGTCACTACAGAAAACGGAATGAAAGCTCAGACCATGACAATATCAGGCGCATGGAATGTACAGAAAGGAATACTTCAACTCAATTACGACCTCGAGAGCCTGCACTGCGAAGGCTACACTGCCTCCGAAGAAAAACAGATTTACGATGGGTTCTATAAAGAAAACCTGCTGCTCCAGGATATGAATAACCGTAAAGAACCATACGGGCCCACAGTGACATTCAGCACACAAGGCAATCAGGAGACTTTGACACTCTCAAACATTCCGGGAGCCTTCACTCGACGCACATTCTGACCGGCAGACTATATAATAACAGCGGGCACCACCCATCGGTGATGCCCGCTGTTATTATAGGGAGGAATAGGAATTATTCCTTGAATTTCTTCAAGATAAGACAAGCATTGTGTCCGCCAAAACCGAATGTATTGGAAAGCACGGCATTGATAGGACGCTTCTGTGCCTCATTGAAAGTAAAATTAAGATTATAGTCCACCTCCGGATCTTCATCTCCCTCCTCATGATTAATTGTGGGAGGAACGATATCATCAGTGAGAGCACGCACACTCAAGAGAGCCTCAAGAGCACCGGCCGCACCGAGCAGATGACCCGTCATAGACTTGGTAGAGCTGAGGTTCATCTTGTAGGCATGATCGCCAAACACTTGCTTGATAGCCTTTGCCTCAGAGATGTCACCCACAGGAGTGGAAGTGCCATGCAGATTGATATAGTCGATATCCTCAGGCTTCATGCCTGCGTCACGCAGAGCGTTCTCCATTACGAGACACGCACCGAGACCGTCAGGATGGGTAGCGGTTATGTGATAGGCATCGGCAGAGAGACCGCCGCCTGCCACCTCGGCATAGATGTGGGCACCACGCGCCTTGGCATGCTCATACTCTTCAAGCACGAGAGCCGCCGCGCCTTCACCGATTACAAATCCGTCGCGAGAGCCCGAGAAAGGCCTTGAGGCAGTAGCCGGATCCTCATTACGGGTGGAGAGGGCACGCATAGAGTTGAAGCCACCCACGCCTGCGGGGAAGACAGCTGCTTCGGCACCACCGGCCACGATGGCATCGGCATAGCCGAGACGGATATAGTTAAAGGCATCGACAAGAGCATTGTTGGAGGACGCACATGCCGACACAGTACCGAAATTGGGACCGCGGAACTCATGATTGATAGAGATGTGCCCTGCGGCGATATCAGCTATCATCTTGGGTATGAAGAACGGATTATATTTCGGACCTTGCTCTACATGCTGCGCATAGTATCCGGCCTCTTCTTCAAATGTATGGAGACCACCTATTCCTGCAGCAAAAATTACGCCCACACGATTCTTGTCTACTCCCTCGGAGTCAAGGCCTGCATCTCCTATGGCTTCATCGGCTGCCACGAGAGCATACATGGCATAGAGATCAAGCTGGCGCATCTTCTTGCGGTCGAAGTGGTCGGCAGGGTTAAAATTCTTAACCTCGCAGGCAAACTGGGTCTTGAACTGCGAGCAGTCGAAGTGGGTGATGGGGCCGGCACCGCTCACGCCTTTCAGGGCGTTCTCCCAAGTTGTCTTGGCATCATTGCCTATTGGAGTCAGGGCACCGAGTCCTGTTACTACTACACGTTTTAATTCCATATAAAGGTATATATGCACACGCGGCGCACTGCGCTAAGCCGCCGTCAGGGGAGAGCCTCAGCTCTTCTCACGGATGGCCTGCCCTGTGCGCTTGCGTGCTTTTAAATAGGGGGATGGCTTATTTCTTGTTGGCCTCGATATAGGCGATGGCATCACCTACTGTGGCGATCTTCTCTGCCTCTTCTTCAGGAATCTGCAGATCGAAAACCTTCTCAAACTCCATGATGAGCTCAACAGTGTCAAGAGAGTCTGCGCCGAGATCCTTTGAGAATTCAGCGGTTTCTACTACTTCGTTTTCATCTACGCTGAGTTTGTCTACGATGATTTCCTTTACTTTTGCAGCTATTTCAGACATGATGCTAAAATGATTTTGGGGTGAATATTTCTTTATTGTGTTATTTTCAGAGTGCAAAGTAAATAATTTTCTCTGAGATACGGAAATTTTTCAGCAGGAAAAGTGCGTATTTCTGCACACAGAGGCATTACTTGTGCATTTCCTGCCTTAATTTACAAGTACTTTGACCGGACGCGGGCTTCCGTCAGCACTTATAAAATAGACACCGGCAGGCAAGCTGATGATCTCTCCCGACGCCGCTTCAGGCAGCTTCCTCACAACTATGCCCGAAGCGTGCACTATGGTCACATTACGACTTATGCCGGAGGTCATCAAGCGCACCCCTCCCGGCATGCCTACAGCCCAGAAAGGCTCCGGCGCCCCTGGAAGCAACACGCTGCCCGATGAGATGGTGATGACATTGCTGACAGGACTTTCGTAGCCCAAACGCACGCTCTGCACCGTGTAGCTTTCATCCACATCCGCCTCTCGCCCGTCTATCTCAAGAAACGCATCTTCCGCCGCAAGGCGTGTGGTGACAGGGCCCGAGGGCAGATAACGCGTGCGATTCACCATGTAATAATCCACGACTTCCGAGCCCTCGGGCGCATTCCAGCGGGCCACATAGCTGTCAGCCGTAAGATTCTCCGGGGGCAATGCAGTGAGTGCAGTGAGATGAGGCACGGGGAAAGCCTGACCATGCAGATCAACATGCACGGTTTGTCCGTCGGGGAAACCACCGTCATATAATGTAATGGCAGCCGTATGCTCTCCTACAGACTCCGGCGTATAGCGCACCGAGAGACGATAGCCTGCATCGCTATTCACCTGCGAGGCGGGAATAGCATTTGTATTAAGCGCAAACATAGCCCTGTCCGTACCAGTGACACGCACCGACAAAGATGACGTAAGATTCACGCCATTGACAAGCAATTCCACCTCTTGCGACTTGCCTACTGCCACCTCGCCCATATCCAGTGAAGACCCGTCGATGGGTGCGAACAGCTCGGGATCCCCCTCTATGGGCGGAGTAACATTGCCTCCCTGCTCGCTTATATAAAATATCTCATCCGTGCGCGTGCCCCATATATATTCGGCAAGCTCGGGAAAATCGATAAACGGATTGCGGTTGCCCTGAATCTGATACACAGCTTCATTACGCATGACTTCCTTCTGGCTCACAGGATCACGGCGTGCCCAGTCGAGCAGCATCTCATATGCCCATGGACGCAGAGTAGGATAAGCTCCATCCTGCACCATATAGGTATACTTCCACGTATAGTCCTGATAACAAGTGGCCATATAGAAGTACGTACGGGCAAAATCACCCTTATATTCATCGGCAGGTTCAAACACCTGCGCGGCTCCTCCTCCCATCCCCGCATAGGCATAACCCACTGTGGTCACGCCATTGTCGAAAAGGGGAGTCTGAACCTCGCCGAGAGGATAATTACTCTTGGCCATATTGGCTGCCGATTCACTCGGATAAAGGTGATTCAGATCTGTATAAGCCTCATTCTGGTCTCCGCCCCACCACGACTTCGGGAATGAATGTTCGCGATTCATGCCGCTCCATCCGCGAGAGACAAAAAAGACCATATCGGAATACATCTCCCACCATCTGCGCTGACCCTGATAGAGCTCAGGATACACGTCTGTCTTGGGAAACTGCTGAGGGAAGAGACTATTATAGGTCACCACAGTGTGTGGCCTCACCGTCTGGAACGTCGCTGTCTTAAGAGCCTCCCTCTTCTTTCCGTCAAGGCGCTGATAGTAGCCTGCGGGAATATCCGCGCACAACGAAAGGATGCCACACAGCAGCAACACTCCACTTATTATACACTTCATTATCTCTGCGTATATTTATATGAACATCCTCCCTTTACCATTATATATATGCCGGAAGCAGATGGTCGACCCGGAAGCATGCGTCCGTCTATCGTGAAGTAACGGGCATCGGCATCATCCGTTACCGCAGGCAACGCTATCGACGCCGACTTGCAATTACCCTCAAGGCGCACAGCTACATCCTCTTCAAGATCTTTGCCCGAAAGCGTGAGAGTGGCCACATGCATAGCCTCAGCCTCACTCTCCTCGACCGGCATGTATCTCACCGTGATATAGCATCCGTCCTGAGAATTAATCTCCGCGGCAGGCAGGGAAAGAGTCTGGAGCGGAGCCGTGCCTATCAGCATGGAATACATATCCGCATCCGGGCCCGAGATCCGGGCCGTCACCGGAGAGGTGAAACCGCTTCCAAGCACAGGGATCACATGCAGGGATGACTCTTCTGGCTCCAGCATCCCGAAAGAGATAATATCGGCGTCCACCGGCGAAGTCAGCTCGGCAGGGCCTGCAGGCTCAATAGGGCCGGGGCCTACGGGGCCTTCTCCGTCCTGCCATGGCTCATCCATAAGAGTGCCCCATATGTGCTCCACCATCTCCGGATGGTCTATAAAAGGATTTCTGTTGTTCTGGCGGGCATAGACACCATCGTTGCGACTGCGCTCCTTGTCGCTCACAGGATCATTCCTGTGCCAGCGCAGCAGCATCTCCAGGGCCCAAGGCTGGAGAGTGGGATACACACCCTGCGCGACCGTGCGCAATCCTTCATTGCTCCATGTGAGATCCTGGTAACATGTCACCATATAGAAATATGTGCGCGCGAGATCACCCTTGAACTCATCGGCCGGCTCAAACACAATATTGTCGCCGCCACCCATTCCGCTCTTAGGCGAACCGAGCTTATAATTTGGCGACGGGCAACGATAATTAGGAGCCCTCTCCGTCTCCACCTCGGCATAAGGATGATTACTGCGGTCATTATTGGCCCATTCATTCACCGGCATGAGATGCACTATGTCGGAATAAGCGTCATTCTTGTTGCCGCCCCACCATGATTTGGGGAAAGAATGCTCCCTGTTCATACCGTTATGAGAAGACGTTTTCACTTTCTCAAAGGTATATATATCCCACCAGTAATCACCATCAGGAGCCACATCGGTATCCACAAAAGCAGCCCACAAGCCATCATAGCTTATGCGCTTGTGATTCTTCAGTATAGTATGGAGCTGACTCTTAAGAGCGCTCTTGGTCTTACCCGCACAGGCGTCGTAATAGCCGTCGGGAACCTCTGCAAGCATAGCCAACGGAGCACATATCCAGGCAAGCAACAGAGAGAATTTAAATGAGGTTTTCATAGAGTATTATCTGTAGTGAAAATTTACGGATTGCAAAAGTAACAATTTATCGTGAACCACACACTGCCACACACGCAAAAAAAGAGGATTTTTTAAATAATCATGCCTGATTGCGGGTCGCACACATAATTCCCATATGATGAAATATTATTTAACGCATATGCGACATAGCCTTGACATTAATCGGCAAAAGCACCCGAGAGAACGAATTTTCAAGGCTATCAGAGGCAGTGTTTCGCCATTTTTCGCGTTTTTTCATGCTTTCATGCCTCACAGCTCAAAAAAAACTGCTATATTTGCAAGCTGATATTTTTCTCTATTCTGATTAATAAGAAAATAAATAAAAATTAACTGATTAACAGCAATGCAAAACAAAGGGTTTATCGGCACTATCGCGGTTCTCCTGATTTTGATTTGCGGCTTCTACATCTCGTTCTCCTTTGTCACTCAGAAATATGAGGAGGAGGCCGACCGTTATGCCGCAGCAATCGCCAAGACCAAAGATGCTGCCAACAAAAACTACAAGGACTCCCGAAAAGCCTTCATGGACTCTCTGGAAAACGAGAAAGTCTATCTCGGCTATACTTACGGGCAAGTTAAGAAAATGGAGATAGGCCTCGGCCTCGACCTCAAGGGAGGCATGAACCTCGTGCTTGAGGTGCCCACCACCGATGTACTCCGCTCCTACTCAAGAAACGAGGCTGCCTTGACCAAAATCGATGCCGCTATAAAGAAAGTGCTTCCCCAGGGTGAGTACACCACTCCCGGCATCAAGCCCTCCGACAAAGACTTTATCAGCAAATTTGCCGCCACCTTCCAGGAAGGCACCATGGCCGGCCTCTTTGTGCGTGAGGGTGAATTCCTTGGCAAGCTCACAGGCTCTTCCTCCAATGCCGAAGTGGCACGCGCGCTGGAGAGCCAGGTGGAGAGCCAGGTGGATGACGCATTCAACATCTTCCGCAACCGTATAGACAAATTCGGCGTCGTAAGCCCCAACATACAGAAACTTCAGGACAAGCGCGGCCAGATTCTCCTTGAGCTGCCCGGCGTGAAAGAACCGGAGCAGATGACCAGAATCCTGCAATCGAGCGCCAACCTGGAATTCTACGAGGTATACAACGCAGACGAGATATACCCTGCCATCATGCAGCTCTCTGCCGAATATCGCACAGCCACCCCCCAGGCTGCCGCCAACGACCTCCAGGCCCTTCTCGGCGCCAGCGCCAACGGCCCCATAATGGGCATGGTGGCCCGCGAGGATACCGCTGCCGTCAACGCAATAATCAATTCCGACCTTGCTGCCCGCATTCTTCCCTCCAACCTCAAGCTCCGCTGGGAGAACGCCCCTCAGCCCGTAGAGCAGCGCGACAAGGCCGGCAAGGTAATAATGAAGCGCAATGGCAAGCCCCTCACAAAAGACTACTTCAAGCTCATCGCCCTCAAGGGTGAGCCTCAGCTCGAAGGCGACGCAGTGGTAAGCGCCTCATCCGACTTCGACAACATGAAAGGCTCCACCGTCAACATGCGCATGAGCGACAAGGGCGCGCGCGACTGGGCCACTATCACCAAGAACAATCTGGGACGCTCCATCGCGATCGTGCTCGACGATAATGTCTACTCCTATCCCAACGTCACTTCCGTAATCACCGGAGGTTCATCTGAAATCACCGGCAACTTCACTCCCGAAGAGGCCAATGATCTCGCCAACCTCCTCAAGAGCGGCAAGATGGACGTGAAAGTACGCGTAGAAAGCCAGGAAGTGATCGGCCCCTCACTCGGCCAGCAGTCAATCGAAGCCGGCTTCACCAGCTTCATCGTGGCCCTCGTGCTCCTCATGATCTTCATGATCATGATATATGGTGTGATACCCGGCCTGGTCACCAACGTGGCCCTCATGCTCAACCTCTATTTCACCATGGGCATACTGGCCTCCATCCAGGCAGTGCTCACACTCTCCGGCATAGCAGGTATCGTGCTTGCCCTCGGCATGGCAGTCGATGCCAACGTGCTCATATTCGAGCGCACCAAGGAAGAGATGCGTGCCGGCAAGAAGCTGCGCGCAGCTATCACCGACGGTTACTCCAATGCCTTCTCCGCAATATTCGACGGCAATCTCACCTCCATCATCACAGGTGTGATTCTGCTGCTCTTCGGTTCCGGCCCCATCAAGGGATTTGCCACCACTCTTATCATAGGCCTGGTGTGCAGCTTCTTTACCGCCGTGTTCCTCACCCGCATCGCCTTCGATCTCATCACCAAGAACGGACGTTGCTCATCAATGAGCTTCTCCACCCCCATCTCCCGCTCATTCCTGGCCAACACCAGGATCAACTTCCTTGGCAAAGCCAAAGTAGCCAACATCATATGGCTCTTACTCTTCGCTGTCAGCGTGGTATCACTCTTCACCCGAGGCATGAACCAGGGCATCGACTTCTCCGGAGGCCGCAACTATGTAGTGGCATTCCAGAAGGACGTCAACACCGAGGATATCAAGAACCAGTTGAGCAATGTGTTTAACCAGGCTAATGCCAAACACGGCATCAACGAGCCTGTGGGCCTGAGCGTCATCACCATCGACAACAATCAGAAGGTGCGTATCTCCACCAACTATCGCATCAACGATCCCGCCGAAGATGTCGACGCAGAAATCACCTCTCTGCTCTACACCGGCCTCAAGCCTCAGCTCACTGTGGGCGGAAAACTCATGAATGAGAAGGACTTCGCCATAGCCAATGAGCAACTTGGCATAGTGTCAATCCAGAAAGTGGGCGCGGCCGTGGCCGATGACATGAAGGCCGACGCAATGATAGCCGTGACCATAGCAGTGATATGCATGTTCCTCTACATCCTGCTCCGCTTCCGCAACATAGCCTTCTCCATCGGCGCTGTTGCAGCCGTGGCCATGACAGCTTTCCTCATCATTGGCTTCTACTCCATATGCTGGGGCTTCCTGCCCTTCTCCATGGAGATCGACCAGAGCTTCATTGCAGCTGTGCTCACTATAATCGGTTATCAGATAAACGATACCGTGGTAGTGTTCGACCGTATTCGCGAAGTGCTCAAACTCTACCCCCGTGAAGACAAGAAGACCGTCTTCAATAACTCTCTGAATGCGACTCTCACCCGTACGGTGATGACCTCTTTCTCCACCCTCCTTGTGCTTCTGTGCATATTCATCCTCGGCGGCGACACTATCCGCTCATTCACATTCGCTATGATATTCGGCGTAATCGTGGGCACCTTCTGCTCAATCTTCCTTGCCGCTCCCATAGCCTATGCAGTGATGACCCGCAAGAAGAACGATGGAAAGGCAGCTGCCGCCAAGGCCGCAGCCTCACAGCGACTCACCCGATAATTATCTATTGAGCCAAAATAGCCAAAGGAGAGAGCCAATGCGGTTCTCTCCTTTGTTATTTCTTATACATTTATTAGTAACAGAGATAATGCTCAGACGGTTCTCCATTGCAGAGATCGGCATATTTCCGATAAGATTTCCAGTCAAATCCTTGCATATGCTGTGAATTACGACTAACTTTGTGAAAGAGTTACACATACACCGCACAACATATAACAGTTTATTTTAAACACTAAGTTAATATATTAAACCTATCTATCGTAATGGTTCGAACATTATTTTTTCTATTTCTTCTGTTTATTAATTCAAATATTCTTGCTTCTGACCGTATAATTAATTCAAGCCTCATTTTTGGAATTGTTAAAGATGGGGTAGAATACATCGGTATTGACGTAACATATAATCTTGAAAACCCGAACAAACACCAATTCGTTACCTTTCTTTACGATGACACAAAATATACACTTCATCCGGAGAGTATTGATGCCGACGGTAACCGATATGGAAACGTAAAATCAATCAGCGATATCACCGACCGTGGACAGGATCAAGTCATGCGTGTGCTTTTCCCTGTATCAATAATTCATCCCTACAAAGGAAATCTTAACTATTTCCTAAACGTCAATCTATTAGACTGTTCAACCGGTAATTATATTGATCGTGGCGATTTTCTTGCTTTTTCTATGAAAGGGACGGACAGTACAGGACCACGTCGCAGTCTACTGCATAGTCCGAAACCTGCTGTCAATATTCCACGCACACGAGAATCCTTTCACCATTTATATACTAATCGTGGAGGTGTCTGTCTTCTTGCCTGTTATGCACATATGCTCGAATTTGCAAACTCAACCAAGTACTCCTCTTCCAGATTCGATTACTTTGATGTCATGGCATCAATATTACAATATCACAACACGCTTGAGCCTATCAAGCAGTACAATGCGGATGATTTCCGCAATAATCAATATAAATGTGAAACCGCACTAAGCAAAGCTGTCAACAATTATTGTGGGCAGCGAAACTGGAGTGGTTTCAGATATATTGAAAACTATCACAACTGGCTTAAGCAAAATTCCGAGTGGCTAAAAGATACTGAACTTGAAAAACGATATTCCGGGGATTACAACACGACCAATCCTATTCCGGGCATCTATGATACATTGTGTTCAAAACTCAGTCAGAATGGTAACCCGAATTCGACATTTGATTATGTTGCTCTAATAATTTTTAAAATGCCTGGTATGTTTCATGGGTCGTTATTAACGCGAGTTCGGGATAAGAAATGCTATAAAAAAGTTGAATAGGCAGCTTGAAA